>JAUNLH010000032.1 GCA_030532365.1 Porphyromonas sp. | reverse complement strand
TAGAGCACAACCTTGCCAAGGTTGGGGTCGCGGGTTCGAGTCCCGTTTTCCGCTCAGGGTAAGAAAAGACGTGGTACAGTTGACTGTGCTGCGTCTTTTGCTTTTTTAGTTACCTTTGTTGAAAGAAGCACCACACACTATGTGGAGTTCACCCAAGTTTTAGCTCAGATGAAGATGAGGAAGAGACGGATAATGCCTTGTGCTACACTGCGGTATCTGATATCGCGTTTGTGGGAGCAAAGCCATTCACCCCTCATAGTGTCGCACGACTCCCGTTGGGATGAAGTGCTCCGCTCCGATACAGTCTGAGTTTTTGATTCATTCGTTATTCGCCAATAGTGATGAAGACCCTTTACACCTCTACCTACTCGCCTTACCAGTCTTTCACTAGGGAGGAGTGGCGACAGTTGGAGAGCCATCCCAACTTCCCGATATCGGAAATGGATCTGACCCAGCTCCATGCGCTCAATGAGCCACTTACAGAGCAGGAGATCCAGGATATCTACTTGCCTCTTTGCAGACTACTGCAGATCCACATCACCCACAATAAGCACATGCACGAGGAGTATGCAACGTTCTTCAACCGCGAGAGCCGTCACGTACCTTTTGTAATCGGTATTGCCGGGAGTGTGGCTGTGGGAAAGAGCACCACGGCAAGGGTGCTCCAGAAACTCCTCTCTATGAACCAAGCAACGCCCAAGGTCGATCTTCTTCCGACCGATGGTTTCCTCTATCCGAATAAGGAACTCGAGCGTCGAGGCATCATGGATCGAAAGGGTTTTCCCGAGAGTTACGACGCCAAGAAACTCCTTAACTTCTTATCCGCTGTCAAGAGCGGTAGGGGCGAGCTGCAAGCACCGGTCTACTCGCATCTGTACTACGATGTTCTGGAGGATGAGGTGCAACTCATCGACCACCCAGATGTGCTGATCGTGGAGGGCATCAACGTCTTGCAGGTGAGCAAGAGCGATAGCAGGCACCATCGCAGGCGGGTCTTTGTCTCGGACTTCTTCGACTTCTCGATCTATGTCGATGCCGATGCCGACAACATAGCGCAGTGGTACATACAGCGGTTCATCAAGCTCAAGGAGACCGCTTTTCAAAACCCCGATTCCTTCTTCTACCAGTATGCCTCGCTCACAGATCAGGAGGCCACCGACCTAGCTACCGAGGTATGGCGGGATATCAACTATAAAAATCTGATAGATAATATATTACCCACACGCTTTCGCTCCAGTCTCATCTTAGAGAAGAGTTGCAACCATGAGGTGCGTGGTGTGAGGATAAGAAAGGTATAATTCACAACGTTCACAATCATTAGATAGAAATGAGATGAGTGCAATAAAGAGAATAGGGATCCTCTCATCCGGAGGCGATGCCCCAGGGATCAATGCTACCATACGCGCGGTGGCAAAGTCCGCCATCGTAGCCCACAACATGGAGGTGATAGGTATCAAGGGTGGGTTCACAGGTATTGTGGATCGTGACTACATAGAGCTGAATATGATGAATCTCTCCAGCCTGCTGAGCATGGGTGGTACGATCCTAGGCTCGAGCCGTGATGGTGCTTACCGAAAGTTGCTAAAGAAGGATGAAGATGCAGTTGAAGCCCTGAAGGAGGCATACAAAGACCTCGGACTGGACGCTATCGTATGTATCGGTGGCAATGGCACGCAAAAGACAGCTGCGACATTTTCCACTCTGGGCTTCAACGTCATCGGCATCCCCAAGACGATCGACAATGATGTGTGGGGCACCGATGTGACCTTTGGCTTTGACACAGCTGTAAGTATTGCTACCGAGCTCATTGACCGCGTACACAGCACCGCCCAGAGCCACAATAGAGTGATTGTGGTGGAGGTAATGGGGCACGATGTCGGATGGATTGCTCTACACGCTGGTATGGCAGGTGGAGCTGATATCATCCTACTGCCAGAGTTGGGCTGTGACCTTGAGCTGGTGAAGAGTGCCATCCTACAGCGATATGAGGAGGGAAAGAAGTACGCCATCATAGTGGTAGCGGAGGGTCTGACACTTGAGGGACAAGGCAAAGACGAGTCCATCAGTAGTTACATCTCGCGTTGGCTCCGCGACCAAGCAGAGATCGACTGCCGGGAGACGGTGCTAGGCTATGTGCAGCGCGGCGGTGCTCCTACTGCCTTTGACCGCAACCTCTGTACCCGTATGGGCGGACATGCCAGTCAGCTGATCGCTGATGGTATCTTCGGTGTCATGGTAGCGATGCGAAATGGCAAGATCACCCATGTCCCTCTCAGTGAGGTCAATGGCAAGCTAAGAGTAGTAAAGCCACAAGACGAGCTGATCCGCGAGGGTAGGCGCATGGATGTCTCATTCGGGATCGACTTCGACAAGCTCCGAGTAACCACAGAGTAAAGTCGGTGAGCGCGATACTATTCGAGATCCATTACCTCGTCTCTGCTCCCGATGAGCAGCTCTATTGGCAGAGCGCTGCGCTCGACGCACAGCCCCAAGAGATGGAGCAGGTACGCTCGGGCGTGTGGCAATACACTCTAGCGTTGACAAAGAGCGATGGGAGCACGATCGAGTATAACTATCAAGTACAAAAAGAGGGCACCATCCATCGGGTCGAGCCCCCTCTTGCTCACTCTCTAAGTCTTTCATTCTCAAGCTCAACTCATGAGCTCGTGGTTGTCCATGACCGCTGGATCGTACCCAACCCCCTGCATCGCTTGGCTCGTGCACCTCTAGCATCCATCCTCGGCTATCCCGATCTTAGCGAGATGCCGACCCCACTGCTTAGCGACGAGAGTGGCACGAAGCATCTGCTCCTTTTTGAGTATGCCCAACTCTATGAGGGAGAGCTCTTTATCACAGGTTCCACTGCCGACCTCGGTGAGTGGCAAGAAGAGCGAGCTGTACCTCTCACCTGGAGCAAGTCCGGTTGGCTATTGGGCTTAGCAGAAAGCCAACCTCTGGAGTTCAAACTCTTACTGAAGAGCCCCGATGGCACGATCTATTGGGAGGAGGGCAAGAATAGAGTGTGGAGCGGAGCTACAGAGGGAGCCTGCACGGTAACCACCCTGCCGGCGCCCTCCTTTCCTGTCGAGCCAATCCGCCCCAGACAGCTCGAGGGCACGGCAGTTCCGCTCTTTTCACTCCGCACAGACCAATCCTTTGGGATCGGAGACTTTAGCGACGCCATCCGTCTCCTCGAGTGGATGGAGCGAAAGGGTCAGAGTATTTTACAGTTTTTACCGCTCTACGACACCACCTTTACCCGCACGGAGAGAGACTCCTACCCGTACAATAGTGTCACCACCTACGGACTGCACCCCGTCTACATCGACGTTCGCAAGCTACCGTACTACCACGAGAGCCCACGGAGCTTTGAGTGGGAAGAGCGGGCACGTGCGCTAAACCGCGAGCCTGCCGTGCAGTACGAGGAGGTCCTTCGCCTGAAGGAGGAGGTGATGGATGAGTGCTATGAGCGGTGGAGTAGGCAGAAGACTGCCACTCCCGACTTCGACCTCTTTTGCCGGCAAGAGGGTGATCAACTGCTTGCCTACTCGCTATTCGCTGCATTTAGAGACCTCAATCCTGGCGTGCCGGTGGTGGAGTTCCCCTCCTACGACACGCTAGTAGAGCGATACAAGAGCAATAAGGGCTTTGCTAAGAAGGTGCGAAAGCATTCATTTCGTCAGTACTACCTCTATCAGCAGTTGGGTGAGCTCTCTCGGGAAGCCCATGCACGCGGGATCCTCCTCAAGGGGGATCTACCGATCGGGGTAGGGCAAAATAGCGCAGATGTTTGGTGCTCCCCACACCTTTTTCACCTCGATATGATCGCTGGAGCACCACCCGATGCCTTCTCCGCTACAGGGCAAGTATGGGGCTTCCCCACCTACAACTGGGAGGAGATGAGAGCCGAAGGCTACAGCTGGTGGAGGCGCCGACTCAGCAGGATGGCAAGCTACATCGACGCCATCCGCATCGATCATATCTTGGGCTTCTTTCGTATCTGGAGCATTCCACGTAGTAGTGGCAAGGCAATTGATGGTCACTACGTGCCAGCGGAGGGCTTCTCTCCTGATTTGGTAAAAGGAGTAGAGGCGTGCTTTGTAGCGGATGCCAAGGGGTTGTACCACCCATTGCTCCTGCCCGAGGCTCAGGAAGACTTTCACCGCCTTACTCGAGAAGAGCAAGAGCACGTCTACAGGCTGAGAGATGATTATTACTACCATCGCAATGAATCGCTCTGGAGAGCCACGGCACTCCAACGGCTCACCCACGTGATGCGTGCCAGTGATATGCTCATCTGTGCTGAGGATCTCGGCATCTTGCCCAGTAGTATCCATGAGGTGCTGGCCGATCTCGAACTACTCTCTCTCGAGGTGGTACGCATGCCCAAGCAGGCAGGTAATCGCTATGTACCCCCGGCAGAGATCCCGCTGCTCTCCGTCTTGTGCACCTCTACACACGACATGCCTACGCTCCGAAGTTGGTGGCAGACGCTCTCGGACGACGAGCGACAGACCCTCGCGCATACCTATGGGATAGAGGAGGGCTCCGAGTCACCCCAAAAGCTGATCGAAGCCCTGCGCTGTACCGCTTCATTATTACTGATCTTGCCCCTGCAAGATTGGTTTGTGATGAGCGGATATGGGGCAGAAGTGGCTCCGCACGACGAGCAGATCAATGTGCCACAAGACCCCGACCATGTATGGAACTATAGGATGCCGGGAACGATAGACCACCTCATCGCCTTTGACACAAATAGATAATTGACATGGGCGAGTAGGGGGTAAAACACTCCGCTCTCTGCTAAAATCTATACCGGAAGCCTCCCTTGCTGATGTGCGACATCCACGCAGGGGAGGCTTCTCTTTTCTCTCAGTAGAAATGAGAGATAGATAATACCGTGCTCAACACACTCCCAATCTTGACATCCGAACTTCGCTCAATCCGAGTTGGGAACTTAGAGTTGTCGAAGTTCGGAACTTCGATACATCTAAGTTGGGAACTTAGATTTTTTAAGTTCGGAGGTCGGATGTGCGTCTCTTTCCATCTCGCATTGATAAAGGGTACCTTCCACCGATGTTTTCATTCGGGTGGAGGGTACCCTTTCTTTGTAGCATAGGTGCTTGGTGATGGTATCTTATGGTCGCTTGGCTACCTGATCGGCAGTAGCGAACGTAGTAGGGGAGGGATCTCTAGGAGGTGCTTGATCTCGTAGATGGGATACCTGTATGATTCGCTTGGCTTGGGGAGCCCTTGGGGGTTGTACCAGATGGAGGGGATGCGGGCGTTTTGTGCTCCGATGATGTCGGCATCCCAGCTGTCGCCTATGAAGATCACTTCGCTGGGTCGGCTCTGTGAGAGGCTAAAGGCGTACCGGAAGATATCTGGGCTCGGCTTACTGGCTCCTGCTGCTTCGCTGAGTACCACCTCGTCCATATAGTCCAGCAGTCCGGCGGACTTCATCTTCTCATCTTGCACCTCTACAAACCCGTTGGAGACGATGACTATCTTGTATAGCCCTTTGAGGTACTCTAGTAGTTCGATCGCTCCGGGTACGATCTTTTTTTTCTTTGCGGTACTGCTTAGGAAGTGCTTATTGATTTCTAGTATCTCCTCTTCATCGGTGATTCCTAGAGCCTTTAGCGGATGGGCGAAGCGGCTGATGGTCAGCTCGTGCTTCGTGATCTTCGCCTCGCGGTAGAGCGCCCATAGCTGCTCGTTGTGTGGAGCATAGAGGGCGAAGAAATCGTCGAATGAGCGATACCCTCTGTCCCAACCATAGAGATTAAAGAGCTCCTCGAGGGTGTCTTTGTTATTCTCCTGGGTTGCCCAGAGGGTATCGTCTAGGTCTATGAAGACTGTCTTGATCAGAGGTATTGCGTGGCTTGGTTATGGATTTACCTCTATGACCAGGTAGCGGCCCAGGCTCCAGAACGCCTCGGGGTCGAGGATCTCTAGAGACATATTGCCCTCGCTATCCTTGACAAACTCGTAGGAGCTGGCGGGGTGGTCGGTGCGGACGCGTGCCCTGGGGGCAAAGAGTGCGATGGAGGTGACCTTGCGCTTGTCTATCTGTAGGAAGTAGTCCTTATTGAAGCCTTCTGGTAGCACCTTGAGGCTTGAGAAGAGCCCGCCACCCGATAGGATCCTCTGCTCCTTTAGCTCACTCATCGTACCGAAGCAATAGTAGACGGTGTATAGCTGTGCCTCCTGTGCTTCTAGCTGCTTGTCTTGTAGCTCGATGGTGACCTGTTGGGCTTCTTGTGTCTCATTGAGGTCTTCGATCTGTGCGTCTTTCTCTTTTAGCTGTAGGTCTCGGTTTGCGATCTCATTCTCTAACTGTGAGATGATGGTCTCTTTTTGCTTGATCTGATCTTGTAGGGTGTTGATCTTCTTGGTCAGTGCTGAGATGTTGATATCACGCTTCTTGAGGAGCTCGTTTTGGCGGTTTAGCTCTTCTCTATTCTTGTCGAGCGTCTCGGTTAGGAAGCGGATGTCGTCCTTGAGGTTATCAAGGTCACTTGGCTGCAGCTCTCCGGTAGCAGAGCCGACCCTTATCCTATTCTCAGCTTCGTTAACCTTCTGGATATCATCCTCTACCTCCATAATGATGTTGAGCACCTCATTGAGGTCTCTTTTGTTTTTCTCTGTCTCTACGAGCAGTGAGTCGTAGCTATTCTGCAACTTCATGTATGCAGTCGACTCTTTGCCGCACGAGCTGAAAAGCAAACCAAGTAGGAGTGCAAAGCACGTAATTGTGAAGTTCTTGTTCATATCAAGTCTGTAGTAGTTGTAATGTATCTAGACGTTAGTCTTCGGATTCTTTATACTTATTCTTGTGCACCTTGGCCTGCTTGGCTGCAGGTCCTAGCAGCACTACGATCTCCCCGAGTGGGGGTGTCGCTGTGAAGTGCTCTAGGAGCTCGCTGGGCGTGCCATGGCGGTACTCTTCGTAGATCTTACTAATCTCTCGTGCGACAACCACATCTCGCTCGTCTCCGAGGAGCTCTCGGAGCTGCTCGAGTAGCTTGGTCAGTCGGTTGGGTGACTCATAGAAGATCGTGGTGACCTCCCGCTCTCTGAGCGATTCTATCCTAGAGAGGCGCCCCTTTTTGTGGGGGAGAAAACCCTCAAAGATAAATCGATCGGAGGGCAGACCTGAGGCTACCAGTGCCGGTACAAAGGCTGTCGCACCGGGGAGGCATGAGACCTTGATCCCACGTGCTACGCACTCCTTGACCAGCAGGAAACCGGGGTCGGAGATGCCTGGGGTGCCTGCATCTGAGATGAGGGCTACCTGCTTGCCTTGCTCTAGTTCGTTCGCGATTTGGTCTACTATCTTGTGTTCGTTAAACTTATGATAGCTGGTGATTGGAGTGCTGATGCCATACTCCTGGAGGAGCCTTGCAGATGTGCGGGTGTCCTCAGCGAGTATCAGATCGACCTCCTTGAGGATCCTCACTGCTCTGTAAGTGATGTCTTCAAGGTTGCCTATCGGGGTCGGTATTAGTACTAAAGCGGGCATGGTGTCTTTTTTCTATCTATATCCTCTCTGCGTGCCCTCGGATGAAGTCGATGAAGCGCTGGACCTCCTCGTGCTCCGGATTGAGCCCTAGGCGGTTGTATAGGTAATCCTCGGCTTGGCTCATACTGCTCATCAGCTCCAGATCGGATAGGACATTTTTTAACTCCGCTTGGTTGCCCATGAAGAGTTCGTTGGCAAAGAGGTAATTGTCAGCTAGGGAGAGGTGGGGGATTAGTTCGAACTTGACGCGCTCCTCGAAGGTTTGTCGCATCTCCTCAGCTGAACCTCGCTCGATGAAGCTATCCAAGAGTAGTTGCTCCGATGTATGCTCTTCGGTCTCGCTTGAGCCCAGCTCGTTGTCACCTACACTGGTCTGCTTCTCTTCTTGCTTTGGCTCTTCAGGCTCCTCGACCTCCTCTCTCTTGTCTTGAAGCAACTGAAGGAAGTCGTCAATGTCTTGATCCTCAGAGCTGTCAAAGATGAGGTCTGCGTCGCGACCAAGATCGAAGATTGAGCAACTCTCACTTGCGGTCTCCTCCTCCGCTCCCTTGGAAGTCTCCACTTCGGGAGTACCAACGGAGGGGTGGCTCTCACCCATGTCGGTAGGGGCGTCGTTGGCTAGCAGCTCTCGGAGCTCTGCTAGTTCGCTCATCACTTTGTCCAGCTTGGCTATCAGTAAGCTCTTATGCTCCATATCTCTCTGTTGGGGTCTTAGGCTCATCTAGCTTAGATCCTATCCAAAACTAGCTTTATAAGCCCTTCGATCGTTCCCTTATACTCGGTGTTCATGGTCTCGCTCTTACGACCGGCGATGATCGTACAGACGGTCATCACTTGATGCCCTAAGATGGCACCTAAGCCCGCAAGTGCAGAGGACTCCATCTCGAAGTTGGTGATCTTGTGACCTTGGTACTCAAAGTCACCGATCTTCCTATTCAGGTCTGGGTCAGCTAGAGCTCCGCGAAGTCTACGACCCTGTGGCGCGTAGAAGCCATTGCAGGCTATCGTGCTGCCTCGGACCACATCTTCGCCGCAGATGCGATCGAGAAGATCTTTTGGCGCTGGTACAACGTAAGGCTTCAGTCCTTCGATCTTCCAGTCCAGCCCAGCTTCGAGTGCTCTTGTGTAGTCGTTGTCACAAACTCTGCTCGCGTCTTGATAGAAGTAGATGACGCCATCGAAACCTATCGCGTACTCAGCTGCAACGTAGGTGCCGATAGGTACGAAGTCTTGCAACCCTCCAGACGTACCTACACGCACGATTGTTAGCTCTCTGTGCTCGTCTTTAGCCGTTCTTGTCTCGAAGTCGATATTAGCTAGGGCGTCGAGTTCGTTCATCACAATCTCGATGTTGTCCCCACCTATGCCGTGCGAGAGTACGGTGATGCGCTTGCCTTTGTATGTACCTGTGATGGTGTGAAACTCGCGGCTAGAGATGTCTACCTCCCTAGTATCGAAGTGCGAGGCTATCATGTCGACTCGCCCTGGGTCGCCACATACTACCACCTTATCTGCCAAGTGCTCTGGCCGGATGTGCAGGTGAAAGATGGAGCCATCCTCGTTGATAATAAGTTCTGAGGGGGGAATGACAAACTTTGTATCTGAAGTGTTGCTGCTCATGGTGTTACTATTTCTTTTCATTTCCCTTTAGGGGCTGATTGTTGTCTTTCTTCGTAGGAGTAGCGATGGACTCTCGCATGGTGGTGTCGGCTTGTATGTTCTTGAGGTGGTAGTAATCCATAACTCCGAGGTTACCGGAGCGGAACGCCTCCGCGATAGCGAGCGGTACTTCTGCCTCTGCTTGTATCACCTTGGCGCGAGCCTCCTGTGCAAGTGCTCTCATCTCTTGCTCCTGAGCCACCGCCATGGCACGTCGCTCTTCCGCCTTTGCTTGTGCTATGTTCTTGTCTGCTTCAGCCTGGTCCATCTGCAGCACTGCACCGATATTCTTACCCACGTCAATGTCGGCTATATCGATCGATAGGATCTCAAAGGCGGTGCCAGCGTCTAGCCCCTTCCGGAGGACTAGCTTGGATATGGAGTCTGGATTTTCTAGCACTACGGTATGGCGCTCCGACGATCCGATGGAGGATACAATGCCCTCTCCCACTCGGGCTAGTATGGTCTCCTCTCCAGATCCACCCACAAGTCGCTTGATATTTGCTCTCACTGTCACTCTCGCCTTAGCTATCAGCTGGATACCGTCCTTGGCAACTGCGGTTACCGGTGGAGTGTCTATCACTTTGGGGTTGACCGACATCTGCACTGCGTCAAATACATCTCGCCCAGCCAGATCTATCGCTGCAGCCATGTTGAAGTTGAGGTCGATATTTGCCTTATTAGCTGAGACAAGTGCGTGCACCACCTGCTCTACGTTACCACCAGCTAGGTAGTGTGCCTCGAGCTCATCGCGGGTCAGGGGGATGTCTGCCTTCTGAGCCTCCACCATCGTCCTAGTGATCAAGCGTGGCGGCACGTTTCGGATGCGCATCAAGAAGAGTTGCCACAGCGAGATCTTGACACCCGAAGCTCTCGCTGATATCCATAGTAAGACTGGGAAGTACCTGAGGAATAACGCTATGATAATGATGCCTATCAAGGCTATCATAGCTAACCATATTACAAGATTAGACTCCATCGCTTTTTATTTTTTATTGAGTTATCACACAACTATTATCTGCTACCTCGCTCTCCTCTTTATCGTAGAGAACCACGTATATCTTATCCTTAAAGATCCTAGAGACTATCACGGGGCTCTTCTCGTCGATCATACCACTCTCCGAGGTGGCTTCGAAGACCTCGTCACCGATCTCCACTTCTCCGCCGAGCGCAAGTCGGCTCTTAGCGATACCTATATCTCCCACCTTTACCGTGGTAGGTGTAGTTACCGCGGCTCCTTCCACGTTCTTATTCAGCGCAATCTTCGAGATCACCTTCTTTCTACTTAGGATGTAAAACCCTATACCAAAGAGTATGATGCAAAGGAGTAAGAAGAGTATGGCGAACCATGTATAGCCCTGAGACAAAAGGTAGTACTCTGCACCAAGAAATGCAAGTCCACCAAAGAACCCTGCAAGTCCGACCCCGGGAATAAAGAAGATCTCCACCAAGATCAAGGCAACTACGATCAGAGCTGCCAGGAGTAGGAGTAAGATAAAGAAAAGGTCCATAATAATACTAGTATCAAATGTGGGTTATAACTGTCCTGCAGCCTTGAGTACTTCATTTGTCAGAGCCCGGAGGTGCTGTGCGCGAGTCTCCACACTCTTCTCTAGCGTCAGGATATTTCTTCTGTGCTGCTCATTGTTATTAAGCTGTGGCGTAGTGCGTGTCGCCTGTCTCAGACCCGCAAGTCGTGCCAAATCCTCCTGCTGAGCAGTGTATACCGAGAGGTACTGAGCGAATATCCTCCTTGCCTCCTCATTTGGCAGGTCTTTCTGGTCACGGATAGGGGTGCCATGGAGCCAAAAGAAGACTTCCCCCTCCTCTTCTCTTTCGCTCCTCACCTCTGCAGGCCTCGCTCCTTTGTGAGGGGCGAGGGTAGGGGCAGCGAGCCGAGCTATCTCTGCTCTGGCACTCCCTTGTATCGTATCACTAAGTGCAGCGACACTCGAGTCGATGATGGCGAAGAGCTTCACCTGACCACCGCGCTCGCCACGGTCGCTCATGAGCCATATCAGATCATTGTCTTTGTCGGGGATGTAGAGCAAGTCGTCCGCCACGGAGTTGAAGGGTAGGGGCAACTGCTGCGGCACCAAAAGTGCGTGCTGATCCCTATTGTATCGGCTGATGTAGAGGTCGGCACGCCCGAGAGTCTCAGGTCCGCTGTAAGAAAAATAGAGTGTGCTCCCATCAGCCAGCAAAAAGGGAAAACTCAGCCTGCCCCCCTCCGATCCAAGCCCCCGCACCTCTACGATCTGGGCATTCTGCTCATCCCACGAGCCATCACCCAGTAGATGAATCACCTCAAAGGCGAGCTTCTCGCCCTCTACCACCCGCCAACGCACATCTCCCGCTGGCGTTGTGTAGGAGTCTCGAGCCACCGCTCCGAGTGGCGCAGTGTAGGTCTGCATGTGCTTCAGTAGGTCTCGCTCCCTCCCCACGATCGTATCTGCCACCAGCACCTGACGGCTATTGGTGAGCATTCGCTCCACCTTAGCCACCATAGTACTCAGCTCCTCCCGCTCCTGTATACTCTCCTCGTCTCGGAGTTTGATCTTTTCTAGGGCATCCAGAAGCTCATGAGCCCGCTCCATATCATACGCTGTCGCTGCGGCACGAGCGGCAATGAGCCTATTTTCAAAAGTTCGCTTCTGGCGATTGCTCAGCCCATCGTACCACGACAATACCACCTCGGGACGACCCTCCTCGATCGCTAGGAGACGCCCGTAGTGCTCCTTTTGAGCCTCGCTAAGAGTGGTGCTATAGGTGAGAGAGTCGCGGAGCTGGTCTAGCCGCCCCTCCTCTAGCAGTCGGGTAAGTTCGCCAGACTGTGCTAAGAGTATCCGGAGAGGTAAAAAGGCAAGTGCAATCGCCATCACGACCCGCCCGCTAGATAGTGCGCGCCACACCGTACGAAGCTCTTGGACTCTACTGCTCCCTCTATTTATCGTCATCTTAGGTACTATTTGCTTTATCTGTGATATTCGCCACACTAGGTGGCTAACATCGGATTGGAAATAACCCATTCCAACAAGCAATTATAGCAATAAAGAGCCAGATGTAAAAACGGCTCTCCCGAGAGACGGCAACTCAAAAGTAAAATAGTCTTTTTTGCTCTAAGTCTGCAGCTGATCCCCCTGCTCCGGCTAAGGAAATCTATTATCAAAAATGTCATCGCTTGGCAGTTAAGCGCTCCCAGATCTAGTAGCTAAGAGCATTTTGAGAGTCACCGCTGCAGGTGCGGACTCCGAAGGGGGCGAAAAGTGACCTCCGAACTCAGAAAATCTAAGTTGGGAACTTCGATGCACCGAAGTTGGGAACTTAGACAAGTTTAAGTTCCGGTCTCAGATCAGCCGAAGTTCGGATCTCGGATATTTCTCACTTCGGCACCCTGATTTTGATAAGCTTGCCAATTATTATTTTGATAATCCGGAGTCGCTCCCCTGTGCCCTCTGCCTCTTCCCAGCACTTGGTCCCTCATTCTACAACTGCTCAGTACCAATAACGTGACATGCTATATTCGTTAATAAATATACTTGCGTAGCGGTTGCTAGTCGCATTATTTTTCATCTCGCGATAAATCAGGCGAGATATAACAATTGGCAAATATTTGCGATTGATTGTTGTGTAATTAATGAATATTATGGGTACGTTTGTGTACCGGGCATGATCATATCTGTGTCTATCGTACTCCCTCTGTAATATTTGTATGCAATTTATCGTTGCGAGGGGCTACTGTAGTAGAAACAAGAATTAAGAGTTACTGTTTTTAACTTATTGAATGAGTGGAATTATGAGAAAGAAGCACCCGGCCATACTTATACGTCTGGCTATCTTGGGATTTCTGACAGCAGGAGCAGGGCACTATGTGCATGCTACCCCGCCTCTGGACTCTGGTGTCCGAGCAAGTGAGACCACAGTACAGGCTGCGACGATCACTGTCAAAGGACAAGTAATCGATGGCACATTGGGCGACGGTATCCCAATGGCATCTGTACGTGTGAAAGGTCAAGACAAAGGAGTTCACACCGATATCAACGGTAGTTTTAGCATCGAGTGTAAAGTTGGTGATGTACTAATCATCTCCTACGTAGGCTTTACTGACCAAGAGATTACAGTCAAGGATGCTGGTCCTCTACGCATAGTACTCCAGGAGGACGCTGAGACTCTGGAGACGCTAGTAGTCGAGACCGGATATCAAAAGATCGACCGTCGTCTCTTCACAGGGTCAGCCTCTCGCCTTGAGGGTGAGGATGCCCTCATCGACGGTGGTACAGACCTTGGTAAGATGCTACAGGGTAAGGCTGCAGGACTACAGGTGCAAAATGTCTCCGCTACATTCGGTGCCGCACCTAAGATACGTGTGCGTGGTGCTTCTTCTATCTACGGCGATGCGAAACCGCTATGGGTAGTTGACGGCGTAGTACTTGAGGATGTGGTAGATGTCTCTGCCGACGACCTCTCCAGTGGTAACGCAGCAACACTTATCTCCTCTGCAGTAGCCGGTCTGAATACCGACGATATCGCTTCATTCGAGATCCTAAAGGATGCCAGCGCGACAGCTCTCTACGGTGCGCGTGCTATGAATGGTGTGATCGTGGTGACTACTAAGAAGGGTGGTGCCGGTACTACGAGAGTGAGCTACACAGGTGAGTTTACACTTCGCCAGCGCCCTAGCTACTCAGAGTACAACATCCTTAACTCTGCCGAGCAGATGGATGTCTACATGGAGCTATACCGCAAGGGGTATCTCAACTATGCCAGCACGGTACGCTCTAATAATGCGGGTGAGTTTTATGTCATGAGCAACCTCCTCAGTGACTACGACCCAGCTACAGACTCATTTGCGATGCCCAATACCACGGAGGCAAAGTCAGCCTTCCTAAAGGCAGCAGCCATGAGAAATACCGACTGGTTTGCAGAGCTCTTCCGCAATAATATACAGCACAACCATGCCGTCAGTATCTCCGGAGGTAATGACAAGGCAAACTTCTACGGCTCACTCTCCCTCTTCAATGACCCAGGGTGGAGTATCGCAGACAAGGTACAGAGGTATACGGCTAACTTTAACATTGGTTACAAGTTTGCAGACAACCTGAAGCTCACCTTCAACACCTCCAACTCCTTCCGCGACCAGACCGTACCGGGTACCAACTCACGCTCATTTGACGCATACAATGGTGTCTATGTCCGTGACTTCGATATCAACCCATTTAGCTACGCGCTCAATACATCTCGTACGATGCGTGTGCGGGGTGCAGATGATGAGCTCTTCTACTACAGGAGGAACTATGCTCCATTCAACATCATCAACGAGCTGGAGAATAATACCATCGGCATCACGATGCTCGACTCAAAGTTCCAGGCCGAGCTGAACTACCAGCCTATCAAGGAGCTCGAGCTGACAGCCCTAGGGTCTGCTCGCTTCGTGAAGACATCACAGGAAAATCGTGTTACTGAGCGCTCCAATAAGGCAATGGCATACAGAGCTACGGACGACTCCTACGTGATCGAGAATAATAGGTATCTATACAAGGACCCAGAGCAGGTCAACTCTTACCCCGCTGTGGTGCTGCCATTTGGTGGATTTTATGATACACAGGATGATATCCTGCGCAACTATTACTTCCGCTTTACAGCCAACTACAATAAGACCTTCAACGAGGATCACATCGTGAACGTCATGGCTGGTAATGAAGTGAAGTACGCCGATCGTAGCCACAGATGGAACGATGGCTATGGTATGCAGTTTGAGAAGGGACTCACCCCCAATACTGACTACCATATCATGAAGAGACTCTTCGAGCAGGGTGGTAACTACTTCGGACTATTCAATACGTACGATAGGTTTGTTGCCTTCTTCGCTACAGCCTCCTACTCATATCAGGGCAAGTATACACTCAACCTCACAGGCCGCTATGACGGCTCTAACCTCCTAGGTAGAGCACGTAGCGCTAGATGGCTACCTACATGGAACGTCTCAGGATCTTGGAACATCCGCGAGACCCTCTTCCCAACCCACCAGACCATTTCACGCGCCTTGATACGTAGTACCTATGGGTTGACAGCATCCATGGGACCTGCACGTAACTCTCTGCCAGTCTTCTACAGCGATCGTACATTTAGAGGTCTCTCCTCAAGAGATGAGACGCTCACATACATCGACGCACTCGGTAATAAAGACCTTACATGGGAGAAGCAGTACGAGTTTAACATCGGAGCTGACCTAGGTCTATTTAACAACAGACTGAGCCTTAGCTTGGATGCATACAAGCGCAATGGCTTTGACCTCATCGGTCTGCTTATCACCTCAGGTATCGGCGGTCAGGAGAGAAAACTTGGTAACTCTGCGAACATGACCAGCCAAGGAGTCGAGTTTACACTCAATACAGTCAATATCAGGACTAAAGACTTCACCTGGAGTAACAACTTGACCTTCTCCTGGAACGAAAATAAGATCACCAAGCTAGAGGCAGTGCCGACTATCGGTAGCCTCACTCGTACCGGTGGTGCTCCTCGTGAGGGTTACCCCGTACGCTCCCTCTTCTCACTCCCCTTCCGCGGTCTTAACGACGCCGGTATACCTACCTTCTGGCTAGGGGATACCGATAGTGAAGGAAATGAGATCGTAGGCTACAAGGGGATCAACTTCCAGCAAAACCAAGACCTCGACTTCCTTAAGTACGAAGGTCCGATCGATCCGACCATCATGGGTGGATTTGACAATACCTTTAAGTACAAGGACTTCTCGCTCTCACTCTACTTCACCTATCAGGCAGGTAGTGTGATCCGACTACCGGATGACTTCTCAGCTGGCTACAGCGACCAGTCTACGATGCCTCGAGAGTTCTTGAATAGATGGCAGATACCAGGTGATGAGCTAGTTACAGATGTACCAGGCATTCCATCACGTTGGAGGCTCTATGACGAAGGTACCGACCTCATCTGGGCGTACTCCGGATATAACTACAGTGATGTACGTGTGGCAAAGGGAGACTTCTTCCGCCTTAAGGACATCACCTTTGCATACAACCTACCTACTCAATTCCTAAAAGACAACCTAGGAATATCCAGTGCTTCTCTTCGCTTTGTAGCATCTAACGTATGGCTGATATACACAGATAAGAAGCTCAATGGTGTCGATCCGGAATTTGCTAACAACGGTGGTGTAGCAATGCCTACCCCGCACCAATACACAATGACCCTGCGTCTTGGATTCTAAAACGTATTGATGATAATGACAATGATGAAAGATTATATACTGAGAGTCATCGGAGTGGTGTTGCTCGTTGCTTCGCTTACGAGCTGCGAAAACTTCCTAAGCAAGGAGCCCGATGATCGTACCCAGATAAATGACATTACCTCAGCTAAGGAGTTAGCGGTATCGGCATACGTCGATTACTCGTATGTACCGCTGTTTGAGCTGAGATGCGATAATGTGGGCGATATGTCCTCAAATCTTGGCGCATTCAATAACTACACTCCGGCGATGTACTTCTTTGAGGAGGTTGTCCCCTCTACGTACCAAGATTCACCTCAGGGCTTTTGGAGGTCTACCTTTGCTGCGGTTGCAGCTGCCAACCAGGTGCTATTCGACCTTGACCGCATTGGAGCTACGGGCCCCGAAGCTGACGCTGTGAGAGGTGAGGTATTGCTAGCGCGTGCGTACAACATGTATATGCTCGCTCAGACCTTTACGGTTCCTTATGATCCTGCGACGGCTGGTAATGAGCTCGGACTTCCATACCCGACTGAGCCGGAGGAGGAGTTGATCAAGGAGTATGAGAGAGGAACGCTCCAGGAGACCTACGACCTGATCGTAAAGGACTTCGAGGAGGGCTTTGCCAAAGTTACAGATGACTACGCTGCACCTAAGTTTCACTTCAATAGGCAAGCCGCAGCTGCATTTGGTACTCGCTTATATCGCACACTGCAAAACTGGGATCGTGTCCTAGAGCTAGGTCAACGAACGATGGGTGCCGACCCCGCGATGTATGTCCGTAAGATCAATGTCCCAGGCACACCCTATAAGGGCACAATACAGGAGATGCAGCAGATCTGGGGTATGGAGACTGAGGCTTGCAACTTCTTGCTCAACGTCGCTGTCTCTAATTGGTCTCGAATGATGATCGGATACTGGAGCAGGTTTGCTGTGAGATGGCCTGAGACTGCTAAGGGGCTGTTTTGGAATGAATACTTCCTCGGAGATGCAGGTAAGTCCGGCTCTCCTATACGCTTTGCTTATCCATTCTACGGGGCGGGCAAGTATGCCTATGCACCTAAGATCCAGGAGCACTTCCAGGTTACCAATCAGTCTACTGGTGTGGGGTTTGTAAATACCATGACTGTGCTATTGACAGGAGATGAAGTTGCCTTTAACATGGCTGAGGCTCATGTGATGAAGGGTAACTACGCAGCTGCGATCGACCTGATGCAAATCATTGTCAATCACTTCGTAGCAAATCCAAATACCCCCGATGCTGAGGTGACAGAGGAGAAGATTATGAGCTTCTTTGAGGACCAGGTCGGTCAGATGCTACCTGACCCTGTCAATGGTATTGAGATCAATAGCTTCAACCCCGCCTTTGAGACCACTCCTCAGCAAGAGAGCTATCTCAGAGCCATCCTAGACCTGAAGCGCAGAGTCTTTATCCACGATGGTATGCGCTGGATGGATAATAGGCAGTACCGCATGGATATTGTTCACAATGTCTTTTCAAATGCGGACTCTAAGGAAGAGTTCATAGTACTCAGGGGCACCGATCCACGATATGCGTATCAGCTGCCTAGCAACGTCCTTCCCTATCTAGAGAAGAACCCTGGTTACGACAAGCCACTTGAGAGATTATCAAAATAAGACTTGAAATCAAACGAGAGATATGAAAATATTTAATAAGATATATCTGCCCCTTGCAGTCGTTGCGGTCTCAGCCTCTTTACTCTTCACTGGATGTGAGGAGGAGACGCTAATCGCTCCCGACTTTGATAGAGAGAATGAGCTTCTAAACCCGCAGAATGATCCTCTTGACAAGTGGGTTGCCAGTGAGTTTACAACCCCGTACAATATTGAGGTGATTTGGCGCTGGAATAGAAAAGAGACCGGGTATGATCGGAACTACATCCCACCTACGCCGTCCAACGTACAGCCCTTCCTCACAGTGCTTAAGAAGGCATTCATCAGCACCTACGAGACAAATATGGGTCCGGAGTTCATCAAGCCCCTCATCCCTAAGCAGTTCTTGCTCCTTGGAGAGTGGGGGTACAATAACGACGGCTCCCGCACTCTTGCGCAGGCAGAGATGGGTAGTAAGTTTGTTTTCTATGGTGTAGACCACTGGGATGAGCGCTACGGTAGTCCGGGTAATTACGTGTATCCTAATATGCGAGAGGCTATCCACACCATGTTTCATGAGTTTGGGCACATCCTCCACCAGAACAAGCTCTTCACTGAGGACTTCCAAAAGGTATCCAAAGAGCACTATACTGTGCGCTGGACTGACTTTAATGACTTAGAGGCACGTGTCAAGGGCTTTGCATCTAACTATTCTATGCTCAATCACAATGAGGACTTTGTGGAGCTGATCGCCTTCTATACCACCTTGACGCCCGAGGCTTGGGAAGAGCATATATCCAGTGCTGTTACTGCAGCGGAGAATGACGAGGAGATAGGAGGTGAACCTATCGACCTAGAGGAGGCAAAGAAAGGCTACGAGGCGATCCTTACTAAGATTGCGCTAGTTAAGGACTATCTCAAGTCGTCTTGGGACATTGATCTCGACGAGGTGCGTGATCTCGCTCTCAAGAATGCCGATGAGGCGCTCTCAAATGCGACTATCGTACCTACGACTGGTAGCTCTGTTAGTGTGGCTCCACTACGTAGCCCATACACACACCATCTAGTGCTGTGCACTGCTGGTGAGCACCCAGACTCACACTTCATCGAGGTAACTCCGGAAGAGACTGAGAGAAACTGATTTTATACCTAAGAATGACCATATCATTATGATACGAACTAAGATATCAACTACAGTGAGCAAGTCGATTCTTCTGGCAGTATTGTTATCGCTCGTCACAGTGGGGTGTCAGCGGGAGCAGGACCTCCTCTTCGAGCCCGGCAATAAGCGTGCGCTCGATCTGCTAGAGAATCTTGAGAATACACTCATAGCCAATCCTAATGGCTGGGAGATGCTCTACACGATCGACAACGACGATATAAAGGCACAGTTTACCCTGCAGCTACAGTTTGACAAGAATAAGCAGGTGAAGATGTGGGCTGACTTCCTCGACGAGCCTGTGACCTCTAGCTATGCTCTTAATCTTTACGATGGGCCTACCATTTCTTTTGACACTCCGGGTGCTATTACCGAGCTAGCCGACCCTGCTAATACTGCATACCCAGGCGACAAGAAGGGCAAGGGCTACTACGGTGAGATAGACTTTACCATCATGAGTGTCTCTAAGGAGTCTATCGTCCTTCGCGGTCTTAAGTATGGCAGAGACTTTGTCTTGAAGCCACTCACTAAGCCTGCTGACCTGACCAATAATGGATTTGCTGATATGATGAGAACGGCTGTAGCACGTCTGACGGTGTTTGGTGACTACCGGACACTGGAGCGGAATGGTATTGTCCTAAACGATGTCACCTTCATCATTCCTGAGCTCGGCAGATTTATCTCATCCACTGCAGAGATGCCAGAGTTTACCATGGTGGTAGAGGCAGCAGCTGAGGGTGAGGTAGATGCAGAGTACCAGCTCATCCCTACCGATGCCGGCTTCGCCGTGGTGCCAGCTATAGAGATTGATGGTAAGCAGTACAGCGAGTTGATCTTTGATGGCGATAATATGCGCTTGACTATTAAGGGCAACGACGATGTTTACATCAACCTTAAGCATGCAAATCTTACGGACAAGCTTCTCAATGGCGTGTTTGTCGATGGCTTCTACATGGCAGGTATGAGTCCGGCGTTGATGGCAGTAGCTGGTCCGGATAAGTTAGGTGAGATCTTCCCCGGCTTTGTGACGGTTCAGCTGTATAACATGTCGGGTCTCAAGTCATTGGCATTCTTACATAAGAAGAATGGTGAGAATAACTGGCAAGAAATAGTATTGGATGGCATTAGCGTTATTGATCCTGATCAACAAATCTACTCGCTCGATTTTGCTGGTGCAGTCGCTGGTGATGAGCTCCTGAATGCCCTTAATAGTGATGGGGTGAATGCGGCTAAGTATATCTGTTTCTTCTTTACTTCACTTGGTGAGCAACCTGTTATTATCGAAGAAGTGGTCGAAGATAAGAGGATCCGGATCACCTCTAGCTATTCTCTCGGCGAGCCTGGTAATGTTTGGATAGAGTTTGAGGCTTTCGGTAGCTGATCTCACATACCTAGATTAGGTATTACCGATATGGAGTGGCACGTGAGCTCATGCTCATGTGCCACTCATTTTGTATTTGCACCGGTGGGTGGTATCAACATGTATGATCCAGATCTCTGCTTGCTGATCTCTCCGAGATTCGAACTCCCAATAATCCGAGACCGGAACTTCGATAGGTCTAAGTTGGGAACTTCGATGCACCGAAGTTGGGAACTTAGTTTTTCTAAGTTCCCAACTCGGATTTTACGAAGTTCGGGTTCCCAATTTTTCGCACCTTTATCTATTGATTTTTCGCAACCCAAATTTGGTTGGGTACGACGTCCGACCTTCGTCGGAGTCGTATTGGGGTGTGTCTGGAGGTTTACCAGGGTGGCGCAGCGCCCTTTTAGGGCACTGCTTACCCTTCGCTAGGCTCTTCAACCCCGACGGAGGTCGGGGTTGTTTGTTTCCATATTTTGGGATTTGGGATTGTGCGACGTCCGACCTACGTCGGAGTCGTATTGGGTGTGTGTCGCCGGGATACCAGGGTGGCGCACTGCCCT
>JAUNLH010000002.1 GCA_030532365.1 Porphyromonas sp. | reverse complement strand
CTAAGTTCCCAACTTCGACACATCTAAGTTCGGAACTTAGATTTTTTAAGTTCGGGTGTAAAACACTAGCAACTCCGGAAGTCGCATCTGCAGAGGTCTTATCGATATTCCACTTCACTTAGCAATTGAGAGCAAACGATGAAGCAGGGTGGTTTTATTGTAATATCACTTTACGGAAGCAATTAGATGGATCTTAACAAATACTCTCTTCAAGATTTACAATTGTCTCAGCATAATTCTAAAAATCCCCAAGACCGAATGCACTAATATCAAAATAAAGAGCAAAAGCACCCGCACAATATAATATAAATTGGAGTTTCCCTCCTTTTTTTATATCTTCGCAGTATGATGTAGACACACATTTTCGTGCCCTCATCAAAAAAGTGACGATCCTAGTCTCCGAGCGACTTATCGGCAACTTTTATAAATATGGAATAGTTGTACATTTGAGCCCAAATCAAAATGAAAAGTTTTTTCAAGACGGTATTAGCTTCTTGCCTTGGTGTCATTTTGGCAAGCATTGTGGTGTTCTTCCTCTTTTTTGGTTTCCTAGGTGCCACGATCGGCAGTGTCATAGGGTCGGTCACAGGGAGCGAGAAAAAGGCCAAGTCGGAAGTATCTCTCAAGAAGGAGAGCGTGCTACTCCTAGACCTTGAGGGTACAATCTCAGAGAAGCCATCGAGTGACATCTGGAGCAGCGTGCCCTTTGACTCCTCCCCCAATCGTACGTTTGTACTTTCCGAGGTACTGCAAGCGGTGGATATCGCACGCGAAAATCCGAAGTTGGAGGCTATCGTACTTGATCTCGAAGATGCAGAGATGGGCTTTGTCGCAGCTTGCGAGATCCGTGATGCGCTCTTGCGCTTTAAGGAGTCGGGAAAGGCGGTATATGCTTTTTCGGACAGCTATGGCACGCTCAACTACTACATCAGCAGCGTCGCCGACAAGATCTATGCTTCACCTACAGGATCTACACACATCACAGGGCTAGCCTCCAATACGCTCTTCTTTAGAGGGCTACTCGAGAAGCTAGGAGTCAAGATGCAGGTCTTTAAGGTAGGGACATTTAAGGGTGCTGTAGAGCCCTTTATGCTCGATCGCCTGAGCCCTGAAAATAGGCTCCAGATCGAGACCTACATCGGAGGACTATGGGACGGCATCAAGGGAGAGATGGCAAAGGCACGCCGTATCGACCCGAGTGTTATTCAGGCGTATGCGGATGAGGGCCACTTCTGGGAGTTTAACGACACCGCAGTGGAGGTACAGCTGGTCGACTCGCTGGTCAATACGATAGACCGCGAGGAGGTCTTAGCTCTCAAGCTCACAGGTGACAAGGAGGGTAAGATCAACACACTTAGAGTAGACGAGGCACTTAGGCTCAAGAGGGGCTCGATCTCTACAGACGGCAAGATCGCAGTGCTCTACGCAGAGGGGGAGATCGTACAGGTGGATCCGCGCGATGATAATCCTCTCGCAACCGCGAGCTTCATCACCAGCAAGCTCGTAGATGAGCTGAGGAAAGCAGGTGAGGACGATAGTATCGACGCCGTAGTACTCAGGGTCAACTCTAGCGGAGGTGCACTCACGACATCCGAGGAGATCGCTACCGAGGTGAGAAAACTTAGGGAGAAGAAGCCTATCGTCATCTCAATGGGCAACGTGGCAGCATCCGGTGGCTATTATATCTCCACTCTAGCCAATAGCATCGTCGCCTCGCCCTACACCATCACCGGTAGCATAGGCATCTTTGGGCTAATTCCAGACTTCTCAGGCACTAAGAAGAAGCTAGGAGTCACCAACGAAGTAGTGAAGACCGCAAAGATGGCTGATATGCTCGACTTCACTGAGCCATTTGACGAGGACGAGAGAGCGGTGATGCAAAACTTTGTAGAGGAGGGCTATGACCTCTTCCTCACCCGAGTGAGCGAAGGACGCAATATGACCAAGGAGCAAGTAGACGCTGTAGGTCAGGGGCGTGTATGGCTAGGGCTAAATGCCAAGGAGCTAGGGCTGGTGGACAAGCTAGGTGGGCTTCAGACTGCAATAGACGAGGCAGCAAGACTAGCTGAGCTACAGTCTTATAAAGTGACACATAAGATAGAGAGAGAAAACCCACTCAAAGTGCTTTTTGGCATGAATGTAGAGAGCATGGTGCGCACATTGAGCATGAGTGCTGCTGAGCGCCAAGTCTGGGAGAGCTTACACCAGATAAAGATGGCGAGCGGAGTCCAGGCGATACCTCCCTATTCTATCGATATCAATGGGACGGGTGAAGTGAGCTTGGCAAAGGAGGACTTGCTCCCTTCGCTTAAGTAGCAATCCCAACCGACGAGTAAAGAAGAGGCAAGACGTCTAGTGGATCATAAGCGCAATATACTCTTGAAGATCCCCTCAGCTCTGTACGGGCTGGGGGTATCTGTGCGGAATCAGATACTAGACTGCCGCAAGCCTTATAAGTCCTCGATACCTACGATATGCGTGGGTAACCTGCAGGTAGGTGGCACCGGGAAGACCCCACATGTGGAGCTACTTGTACGATTGTTGAAAGATAAGTACCGACTAGCTATACTGACGCGTGGCTATGGTCGCAAGAGCAATAAGCCGATCATCGCAGGAGACTTCGAGACGCCAGAGACGATCGGTGATGAGCCGATGCAGATGCGAAAGAAGTTTCCCGACATTATGATATATGTCGATGGCAACCGACGCAGAGCTCTTAAGGCTATGGAGATGATGCCCACTACGATCCGCCCAGAGGTCATCTTGATGGATGATGGCTTCCAACATCGCCATGTAGAGCCGGCGTACTCCATACTTCTTACGCCCTACCACCGCCCCTACTTCGAGGATAAGCTCCTACCTTATGGCAACCTGAGAGAGCCCATCAAAGGGAGTTACAGGGCAGACTCTGTGATCGTTACCCATACACCGCGAGACCTAACACCGATGGATATCCGAGTATTTATCAGCAACTTAGAGCTGTATGACTACCAAGATGTCTACTTCTCGAGAGTGATGTACGACCAGCCTCGCCCCCTATTCCCCGAGACGGATCCTCTACCTCTGGAGCACTCTTCATCGATCATCACGCTCAGTGGGTTGGCAGATCCGACGCCATTCATAGAGCACTGCCAGAGCACTTACCCCAATGTTCTGAAGAGCCTAGTATACAAGGATCACCAAGACTACTCTGCGGATGCCGTACTGTCGGAGATCCTATCTGCGGGAAGAGAGAGTGAGGATGTCATCTTTGTCACAACTGAAAAGGACGAACCGAAGCTATACGAGCTGATGGACAAGATTCCTACAAGTTTGCAGCGACGGTTATGGGTACTCCCGATCCGCATAGACCTGTCTCCAGACGGGACTCGCCGCCTAATGAAGAAAGCAAAGAAAGCGATAGTAAACAACGGACTAAAGCTATCAATCACATAATGGACAGCATGCAAGTAAAGATACTTAATCGGAGCTCTCAGCAGCTTCCCGCCTATGCTACAGAGGGCTCAGCTGGGATGGACGTTAGAGCGGACATCCATGAGCCGATCACACTACAGCCACTAGAGCGACAAGCGATACCCACAGGGCTCTTCATCGAACTTCCGGTAGGATACGAGGCTCAGATACGACCTCGGAGCGGTCTTGCCCTCAAGCACGGCATCTCTTTGCTCAACACTCCGGGCACTATAGATGCCGACTATCGTGGTGAGATCAAGGTAATTATGGTCAATCTCTCACACGAGCCATATACCATTGAGCCCGGAGAGAGGATATGCCAGATGGTCGTTGCTAGACACGAGAGAGTTCAGTGGTTAGAGGTAGACCAACTCGGTGATACAGTGCGGGGAGCTGGGGGTTTTGGACATTCAGGAAGTAAATAAAAAGATAAAAATGACGGCACAAAAAAGGATCAGAGTAGCGATCATCGCGATCATTGGGTTACTAGTCAGTAGTTGCGACACTACGCCCTCGTATGAGGAGAACTGGGCAAATGAAGATGAGTACAGTTCGTATCTAAAGAAAAACATAGATAACTACAACGTTTCCACAAGGGTGGCACTCGATGAGGAGTTAGCTACAATCCCGATCTCCACTAAGTCCGAAGAGATCCAGCGCTACCGTGAGGGTGTATGGGATCTTTGGAAGGGAGCTATGAAAGATGAGATGACCCGACTAGGGTTTGCTCCCGAGCCCACCAACGACAAGGAAGTGATCATAGATATACCTCAGGATCAACGACTAAAGATGCGCTTCCTCACCAAGGGAGAGAGGCCGGAGTCCGGGTATCCCCTCTTCATCAATCTGCATGGAGGAGGTCAGGATCCTACGGTCATGGGACCATGGGGGAGCCTAATGAACGAGCGCGAATGGCAGGCTGCTCTCACACTCGGAGCTAGGTACGAAGACGCGCCTTCTCTATATGTCGTGCCACGCATGGCTGACGATCGGATAGGACGCTGGTACCTGCTACCTCAGCGTGAGGCGTATTATCGCCTCACTAGAGCTGCGATGGCGAGCGAACTTGTGGACCCACATCGCCTCTACCTCATTGGCATCTCCGAGGGAGGTTATGGCACACACCGGATGTCATTCTTCATGCCTGACGCTTTCACCGCATTCGGACCAATGGCTGCAGCAGAGCCGATGGCAGACTATATCATGAACCTACGCAACGCCACCCTGCGTATGGAGGTAGGCGAAAACGACACTGCATACGACCGCAACATCAATGCCGTGGCGTGGAAAGAAGCACTCGAAGCTCAGCAAGCAGAAAACCCCGGTCTCTTCCGCGGGATGGTCATCATCCAGGAGGGCAGAGGACATGGTATCAACTACTTCGATGTTGCACCATGGGTCGCGCAGCAGACCGAGCGTGTCACCTACCCCGACCACATCACCTATGAGTTTCACAACCTAGAGGGCTTCCCGCTGAGACTCTATTATCTCGACCTCTTCGACCTCACCTTCCCCGAGATACAGGCCCGTCCTGTGCTCGAGGTGAAGCACGAGGGCAATAGATACGACATCCAGTTAACAGGCGAGAACACTCCGGTCGGGACACTCCGCCTCTACCTTGATGAGCATCAGGTAGATCTGAGCAGACCTATCACAGTCACCCTCAATGGCGAAGTGAAACATCAGGAGAAAGTACAGCCTACCATGGGGGCTCTCCTTGAGAGCATGACCTGCTTCGGAGACCCCTTGCGTATATTCCCAGCATACATCGATCTGGCACTCTAGACTGACAAAAAGGCACCTACGACCCAACTGGCAACATCTTTGCAATAGTAAGGGTGCAAGTAAGAGTATTAGGAATATTGAGATATGACGAAAAAGGAGAAAGACCAGATCAATATCGAAGATCAGGAGTTGGAGACGGAGGAGACGGCTCCAACCAACGAGGATAATAGAGAGCCCGCTCAGGAAGAGTCGGCTCAGGAGGAAACCCAAGAAGAGGTCCAGGAACAACGGACAGCCGAGGAGGAGCTAGCGGAGCTTGAGGACCGGTATCTGCGGGTACAGGCAGAGTATGCCAACTATCGCAACCGTACAGTAAAGGAGAAGTCCGAGCTACTGAAGTATGGAGGTGAGAGGGTACTGCTCGCATTTCTAGAGATCATGGACGATTTTGACCGTGCTCTGGAGAACCTTGAGAGTGCAGAGAGCAAGGAGGGGATAGTAGAAGGGATCAACTTGATACACAACAAGTTTGTCAATACACTCAAGAGTCAGAAAGTAGAGGAGATCAAGGTAATCGGCGAGGACTTCAATGCCGACATACACGAAGCTGTGGCAATGGTGCCGACAGACGACAAGTCTAAGAAAGGCAAGATCATCGACTGCGTACAAAAGGGGTATCAGCTCGATGACAAGGTAATACGGCACCCAAAAGTAGTAGTAGGACAGTAAACCATGGCGACGAAGAGAGACTATTACGAGATATTAGGTGTAGACAAAGGAGCCTCCGAAGCGGAGATCAAGCGAGCCTATCGCAAGACTGCCATTAAGTATCACCCCGATAAAAACCCTGGTGATAAGCAGGCTGAGGAGAAGTTTAAGGAGGCTGCCGAGGCGTACGAGGTACTGAGCGATGCCAATAAGCGTGCCCGATACGACCAGTACGGACACGCAGGTGTAGATGGCTCAGCTAGCGGTGGCTTCGGTGCCGGTGGCATGACTATGGAGGATATCTTCAGCCAGTTTGGCGATATCTTCGGCGGTTTTGGTGGCTTCGGAGGTGGCTTTAGTGGCTTCGGAGGTGGCGGTCGCAGAGGACCCAGACAGCGCTATGGCTCTGACCTTCGCATACGTGTCCACCTCACGCTACAGGAGATTCTCACCGGGGTCGACAAGAAGATCAAAGTCAAGAAGCAAGTACACTGCTCCACTTGTCATGGCTCTGGAGCAGAGGGCAATAGCAAGCCTGAGACCTGTAGCACTTGCCACGGCTCGGGCGTTGTGATCCGTACTCAGGAGAGTGTCTTTGGGCACGTACAGACGCAGACCACCTGCCCTACCTGTGGCGGTACAGGCGAGGTGATCAAGGATAAATGTAAATCGTGCGGTGGCAACGGTCTGGAACAGGGCGAGGAGATCATCGAGTTTCACGTACCCGCTGGTGTCGCCTCGGGCATGCAGATGACCCTCAGTGGAAAGGGCAATGCTGGAGCCAACGGCGGTCCTAATGGCGATATGATCGTGCAGTTTGAAGAGGTAGAGGACGAAAACTTCGCTCGAAATGGCAACGACATCATATACAGTCTGCTGATACCGCTCAATACGGCGATACAAGGAGGCAAGGTGGTAGTCCCCACGCTTGATGGCAAGGTAAAGATCACCATCGACCAGGGCACTCAGCCGGGCAAGATACTCCGGCTCCGCAACAAAGGACTACCAAGTGTCCGCGGAGCAGGCAAGGGCGATCAGCTCATAGCGATACAGGTATACATCCCCAGCAAGCTCACAGCTAGCGACAAGAAGATAGTCGACTCCATCTCCAAGAGTGCTACCTTCCAACCCACAGAGAAGGAGCTCAAGGAGTACTCAGCACAGCAGAGAGCCAAGTACGACTAAGGAGCCTCGACTCAAGATATATTCCATACCGGCAGGTGCGTTATTCGTATGGCGCACCTGCTTTTATTATACACCAATTATCGCAAAGTATGGATGACAAGGAGAGAAGAGCTGGAGTATCAAAAAGCCTTTCATATACTTATACAATATCCGCAATGGAGGTTGAGAAAAACGGAGACCGGAAGTTCGATTGACCCGAGTTGGGAACTTCGACCACTCTAAGTTCCCAACTTAGATACATCTAAGTTCGGAACTTAGAATTTTTAAGTTCGGGTATCGCCTTGAGCCCACTACGGATCTACTGCTACAAAGACTTCTTAGGAGCACTTTTTTCTACCGCATGTACCGACCGCCCAACCTCCAAAAATCATTTTATATCAATCCCCTCTACACAAATATACAAGTCGCAAGATCCTTACTTTGGACTTCGTGGGCTATTTTTACGCAAGAATAAAGAAGAAGTAGCTCAACTTACGCTCAAGAGTAAAGGTTACATGCCCACATTACCATTTTTTTCTTTAGATTTGTCCTAATTTGGGTGGGAATAATGAGTTATAAGCTATGAGAGAAACGAGAGGAATGACACTGCGATCAGCGCTTGTGGGATTGCTACTTACACTCTGCATCGTAGGTGCAGAGGGGCAGGTGCGGTCGGAGCAGTACTTCACCAATTCTCTGCCAGACAATAGTGTCGTCTACGCACTACCTCGCACCCTGCTCTATGCTCATGTAACCATTGATGAGCTGCAGGAGGAGCCAGGTGAGCTCGCACTTTATGCTCGGCAATATCTGGGGGAGACAAATGCTATATTAAAACCAGCAAGGCGCTTCGTACTACGCAATGTAGAGATTGGGAGCTATGGCACACCCGACGAGGAGCGCAGGTACTCCGTACGCTTCCGCCGCAATAGCTCAGCTACCTACGTCACATTAGCTTCAAACGGGCTATTAGTGGGCATCAATACCCCATCGGCAGAGGTCGAAGAACTACCTGAGACAAATCGAGAAGTGATCCGGGAGCCACTTGGCTCACAACTAGGCTCGCCGCTACCCCCAGAGTACATTCAAGCCACAACCACTGCCAAGAGAGCGGAGATCGCGGCGGAGGAGCTTTATCGTATAAGAGACAGCAAGAATAGAGTGATCAGTGGAGAGAGTGAGCAGCCCTTTAGAGACGGGGAAGCACTACGCCTAGCAATAGGGCGATTGGATCAGACAGAGCAGCAGCTGACACAATACTTCCTCGGACAGCACACTGAGGTACGCGAGACACACCTTGTGACTGGACTAGACCCCTCTGTCAGAGAGCAGAGAGTGGCATTTCGCTTCTCAGAGCAAGAGGGGCTACTTCATGCCGATGACTTGAGGGGAGAGCCGATTTACCTCAATATAGAGGTGCTCGAAGAGGCAGTTCCGCTGTCTGAAAAGGAGCAGAGCCAAAAGGAGCGTGCGCTACGACGCGGTATCATCTATGTGGTACCGGGTAGAGTGATGGTGACACTGACCTACAGAGGCGATGCGATAGCGAAGCAGGAGATCCCTGTAGCGCAGCTAGGTGCCCTTGAGGTCCTTGACGAGACGCTATTTACCACCAAGGGTGTACGCACTGCGATCTTATTTCACACTGATAGCGGTGCCATAGCAAAGGTACAAGAGGTAGCAGCCCAAGACTAGAAAGATGGATAATAACGAGATAAACACAGATTACATACACATTAACACAGTAAACCTATCTTTATGACACAAACAAAAACCAGAAAACACCCTAAGGGACTCATCTCTGCGGCACTAGCCAACATGGGTGAGCGCTTTGGCTTCTACATCATGATGGCCATCCTGACACTATTTATCTCAGCTAAGTTTGGCTTCAGTGCTAAGGTCACAGGGTATATCTACTCTGCCTTCTATGCAGCAACCTATCTATTTGCTGTACTAGGCGGTATCATCGCAGATAAAACTAAGAATTACAAGGGAACCATCGTCACTGGTATCCTCCTGATGGCGATTGGCTACATAATGATTGGCTACCCCACTCCTACACCAGTACACAACATGGTGCTGAGCCTACTGCTTAGCTGTGGAGGTCTCTTCATTATCGCCCTAGGTAATGGATTATTCAAAGGGAACTTACAAGCAATCGTTGGTCAGATGTACGACGATCCTCGCTACTCTGACAATAGAGATGCAGGTTTCCAGATCTTCTATATGTTCATCAATATAGGTGCTGTCTTTGCTCCATTCATCGCAGTTGGTGTACGCAACTGGTGGTTGCTGCACAACGGATTTGACTACAACGCTACCCTCCCTGAGCTCAGCCACGAGTTTCTAGAGAAGGGCACATCTATGCTCCGTATCGATGAGTTGCAAACCCTTGCTAACAGCGTGTCAGGCACTGTAGTCACTGACCTCACAGCATTTGTAAACGAATACCTGAGCGTCTTCTCACAGGGCTTCCACTATGCGTTTATGGCAGCTATTGTGATGATGTTTGTCTCACTTATCATCTTCATTGTCAATAAGTCTAAGTTCCCAGACCCAGGCAAAACCATCCAGACAGCTGGAGGCACTGAGATGACAGTTGAAGAGGTGAAAATGAGCGCTGCAGAGGTGAAGCAACGCATCTACGCACTCTTTGCAGTGTTTGGCGTGGTGATCTTCTTCTGGTTCTCATTCCACCAGAATGGTTATTCACTCACTTACTTCGCTCGCGACTACGTCAACCTTGATATCATCAAGCTAGACCTCGGATTTACAACGATCCAGGGTGCAGAGATCTTCCAGACGCTCAACCCCTTCTTCGTGGTTTCACTGACCCCACTGGTGATGTGGTTCTTCGCATGGCGCAAGAATAAAGGTAAGGAGATCTCAACTCCTATGAAGATTGCTATCGGTATGGGCATTGCAGCTCTTGCATACGTGTACCTTACAGTCATCTCACTTAACCTGCCATCAACAGCAGCTATCAAGACGGGGACTAACTTTGAGCTACTGACACCATGGGTAATGGTTGGGCTCTACTTCATCCTAACTGTAGCTGAGCTATTCATTTCACCGCTAGGGCTCTCCTTTGTATCAAAGGTAGCACCACCCCACCTACAGGGTCTGATGCAGGGTCTCTGGTTGGCAGCAACTGCGGTTGGTAATTCGATCCTCTTTATCGGCGGTATCCTCTACGAGAGTGTACCACTGCATATATGCTGGCTTGTCTTTGTCGCTGCAGCAGGCATCGCTATGGTGATCATGCTCTCAATGGTCAACTGGCTAACCCGTATCACAGGCGAGGGTAAGTACGCTAAGGTAAAGGAGGCGTAACCCTTGCACATTATATTGCATTGTACTACGACGAAGTGCTCTGGCTCAATGCCCGGCACTTCGTCTATTTTGTGAGAAAAGACTAAATGACGTCTAATATACTAGCAGACAAGATCATAGAGGGGTGGAGGTTCGAGTCAGCTGACGAGCTCCTCGCTGCAGTAGAGCAGTTACCCCGCAAAGAGCTATACGAAGCATGCCATAGGATCACTCGGAGCCTGATAGGCAATGGCTTTGATACCTGCTCAATCATCAACGTGAAGAGCGGACGTTGCCCAGAGGATTGCAAGTGGTGCGCTCAGAGTGCCCACAACCGCACCAACTGCGATGAGTATGGCATATTGCCTCCAGAGAGGGTAAGAGAGCAAGCACTCCACAACCAGGGACAGGGGATCAAGAGATTTAGCTTGGTAGCTAGTGGCCGTCGCCCTTCACCCAAGGAGGTAGACAAGTATGTAGAGATACTAGAGGGGATCAAGAAAGAGGGGGAGAAGCTAGAGCTCTGTGCCTCACTGGGGCTTGCATCGGAGGAGGCTCTCATCCGACTACGTGATGCAGGATGCACTACCTACCACTGCAATATAGAGAGTGCTCCTAGTTACTTCCCTCATCTCTGCAGCACGCACACCCAAGCGGAGAAGGAAGAGACCCTACGTGCAGCTCGCAAAGTGGGACTGCGGCTCTGCAGTGGCGGCATCGTAGGAATGGGAGAGTCGAGACAACAAAGGGCAGAGATGGCGATGTACATACATAGCCTTGGGATAGAGAGCATTCCGATCAATATCCTCCACCCTATCAGTGGTACACCCCTTGAGCATCAAGAGCCTATGGAGGGTGATGAAGTACTCCTAACAATCGCTCTCTTTCGCTTAGCCAATCCAACAGCCTTCCTAAGGTTTAGTGGAGGGCGGGCTCTACTAACGCCTGAGGTGCAGAGAAAAGCACTCTATATTGGCATCAATGCTGCCATCACCGGAGACCTACTGACTACCAAGGCATCCGTCACAGAGCAAGATATGGCACTCTTTGAGGAGATGGAGTATGACACCAAGAAAGTGACAGACTGGAAATGACGACAAACGAACTACTGGCATGGGATAGAGCACACCTCTGGCATCCCTACACCTCGACCATTGACCCTCTACGAGTTTACCCTGTAGCTCATGCCGAAGGCTGTACCATCACTCTCGAGGATGGCACAAGGCTCACAGATGGCATGAGCTCATGGTGGGCTACTATCCATGGGTACAACCATCCACGGCTTAACAAAGTACTTAAGGAGCAGTCCGAACTGATGTCTCATGTGATGTTTGGTGGACTGACCCACCGCCCAGCTGTAGAGCTAGGTAAGATCCTAGTTGATAAGATCTTACCACCGGGTATGGATCAGATTTTTTATGCAGATAGTGGCTCTGTCTCCGTAGAGGTAGCTCTTAAGATGGCGCTTCAATACCAGCTCTCGCGTGGGGAGAGACAGAGGCAATACTTTGCCACTATTCGCAGTGGATACCACGGCGATACCTGGCATGCGATGTCTGTATGCGACCCTGTCACCAGCATGCATAGCTACTTCGGAGCCTCACTGCCGATACAATTCTTTGTACCTCAGCCTAGTACCCCTTTCGATGGCGTCTGGGATCCGGAGGGCGATGAGATGCGCCCCATGAAGGATTTACTCCAAGAACATGGCGAGGAGATCGCTGCAATTATTGTAGAGCCCGTGGTACAAGGAGCTGGTGGCATGTACTTCTACCATCCTGAATACCTCAATCAACTCAGACGCCTCTCTGATGAATACGGGTGTCTGCTGATCTTCGATGAGATCGCGACCGGGTTTGGACGCACAGGCAAGCTCCTAGCAACCTATCACACCGACATCATCCCCGATATCATCTGCATAGGTAAGTCACTGACAGGAGGTTACCTCACTCTTTCTGCTACTTGCACAACCAAGGAGATCGCTGACACCATCTGCTCTGGAGAAGCAGGTTGTTTTATGCACGGTCCGACCTTTATGGGGAATCCGCTCGCATGCCGTGTTGCATTGGAGTCCACTCGCATGCTGCTAGAAGCTCCCTACGAGAAGAGGGTGAAAGAGATCGAGGAACTATTACGAGCTGAGCTAACTCCGCTTTCCAGCCACCCATCTATCCGCGAGGTACGCTGTCTCGGTGCAATAGGTGTCGTAGAAATGCGTGATCCTGTAGACATGCAGAAGCTGATCCCACGCTTTGTAGCTGAAGGGGTCTGGCTGAGGCCCTTTGGGAGACTGGTCTACATCATGCCTCCATTCTTAGCCATTACTGATGAGGAGCTACTACACCTCACACGTGGGCTCACTAAGGTGATCCTAGACTCATGACTCTATACGAAAGATCACAGGCAAAGCTACAAAGGAGTAGCAACCATCGGGTGTTAGCTCCTTATGATCTCATTGGCAAGGAGATAACGCTGGAGGGTGGGCATCGTTGTCTCAACCTAAGCAGTAATGACTACCTAGGACTACAAGAGGAGCGAGGGTTGTGGCATGAGTTTCTCGAGACAGAAGCACCACACCACGCCCCTAGTAGCTCATCTTCGCGGTTGCTGACCGGCAATGCTCCTGTCTACTGGGAGTTCGAGGAGCACTTGAGCCAACTATATAATGCCGAGAGTGCTCTCCTCTGGGACAGTGGCTACCATGCCAACTCTGGCATCATACCAGTCCTTGCCGATGGTAAGGTGCTTATCCTTGCCGACCGACTGGTGCATGCAAGCATTATCGATGGCATCCGGCTCTCACCCAAGTGCCACTTCACCCGTTTCCGCCATAATGACCTAGAGCATCTAGGGCACTTGCTAGAAGAGCGATCGAGTGATTACGATGCAACTTGGATCATCACCGAGAGTCTCTTTAGCATGGATGGCGACGTAGCTCCACTGAAAGAGTTAGTAACACTAAAGAAACGCTTTCCCAATACCTACCTCTACCTTGATGAGGCTCACGCTGTCGGAGTATTTGGCGAAAGGGGGCTAGGGCTAGCAGAAGCTGAAGGGCTACTCTCCGAGATAGATCTAGTGGTAGGAACACTTGGCAAAGCCCTCTGCTCGGTTGGTGCGTACTCCATACAGAGCGATGCGATCCATGATCTATTGATCAATCATGCTCGCCCTTTGATCTTCTCCACTGCCCTACCTCCTATCACTGTGGCGTGGAGCCATTTTATCCTAGACAGGGTACTAAAAATGAAAGAGCGAAGAGAGCACCTACGTAAACTCACAGAAGTACTCGTACCGGGACATCCATCGCAAATCATCCCGATCATTGTACCTGGTAACGAAGCCGTCCAGGAGGCAGCTGAGGAGTTCATTAGAGCAGGCTTTTATGTACGCCCTATCCGCAAGCCTACGGTTCCAGCTGGAAAAGAGCGACTTCGTCTCTCGCTCACAGCATCCATGACACTAAAGGAGCTAAATTCCCTCCAGCAACTTACTCGTAAGTATCTGTAAACAAGCATAGTATCATGCAGCATCAAATCACTTATAGCAACAGCAGTCCTCATACACTCCTACTATACTTCACAGGCTGGGGTACCACACCAGAGGTGGTCACCAACCTCGGCTTACCTCAGGGCTGGGAGCAATGCTCCTTTTGGGACTACAAAGATGTAAGTGCTCTCTATCTCCCTGATATTGAACTATCTAGATACAATAGCATCTATCTCGTCGCATGGAGCATGGGGGTATGGGCAGCTGACCTCCTTGCCCCTCACTTACCTCGAATATCCAAAGCAGTTGCAATCAATGGAACGCCACTGCCCATGCACGATCTGTATGGCATCCCTACTCCTATCTTTGAAAAGACGCTCTCTGGGCTGGACGATGATAATCGCGCTCGTTTTGATCGCCGAATGTGCGGTGGCAAGAAGCTACTCGCTGTATATAACTCCTTTAGTGCTAGGAGCACTGAAGACCTCAGGTCTGAGTTAACTGGAGTCTACGAGGCAGTGAGAGCACTACCAGATGGCTCCCCCCCTCAGCTTAGCTGGGACCTCGCCTACGTAAGCGAACGGGACCTCATTGTACCACCCTCCAATCAGCTGCGCTACTGGAATAAGCACAACGTCACTACAGAGGTGCTTCCAGGGCTAGGACACTACCCGATTTACGAGTTTCACTCTTGGCAAGAGCTGCTAAAGCTATGAGTATGATAGACAAAGGGCTTATCTTACGCCGTTTTTCATCAGCTGCAGAGGGGTACGACCAGGCTGCTGTATTTCAGCGATATATCGCACAAGAGCTCGTAGCACTAGCTAAAAACCAAGACGTACGACCACTCTCAGGTGAGGTACTCGAAGTAGGCTGTGGCACAGGGCTATACAGCCATGAACTCATGAGCTGGCTCGGCAACAGCAGCTATCTGTATACCCTCAATGACCTATCACCAGCGATAGAGTCTCAACTTAGAGAGAAAGTAGGAGCAACACCCCGCTTCATCGCTGGCGATGCGGAAGAGCTGGATTGGTCATCACGCCACTATACGCTCATCACAAGCAGCAGTGCCATACAGTGGTGGCATACACCCCTTAGCTTCATTCAAAAGGCTTCAGAGGCTCTGCTTCCCAGCGGATTCTTGACGTATAGTACGTTCTTGCCTGACAACCTGCTCCAACTACGACAGGCGACGGGGCAAGGACTACAATATCAGAGTAAAGAGGAGCACCACTTGCAGCTACAAGCCTCTGGCTTTACTGAGATCCACATGGAAGAGAGGAGAGAAACTCTTTACTTTCCCTCTCTGATAAAGCTACTTCAACATCTTAAGCAGACCGGTACTAATGCCCTTCGTGCACAAAATGAAGGACCTGCCTGGACTGCCAGTAGGCTTGTTACTCTTGAGGAGCAATACCGGAGCATCGCTCAGCTGGCACCTCATGAGCCCCTTCCACTCACCTATGTTGCACTTCTAGTTACAGCACACTTACCATCATGAAAGATATACTCCCCCACTCCACTTACTTCGTCACAGGGATAGACACCGACGCAGGCAAAAGTATCGCTACCGGTTGGATCTCTAGCCAACTACTCAAAGAGGGCGTCGACGTTGTCACGCAAAAGCTCATCCAGACTGGCTGTGATGGCATCAGCGAGGACATCATCGTTCATCGCCAGGTGGAGAATCGCCCCCTTCTTGATGTAGACAAAGATGGCACCACCTGCCCACTCGTATTTAGCTATCCTTGCTCACCACACATGGCGACAGCCATAGACAATCGTCCTTTAGAGCTTGAGAAAGCAAAGGAAAGCACGAAGAAGCTCCTCAGCAAATACGACAAGGTACTGATAGAAGGTGCCGGTGGTCTCATGGTGCCTTTATCAGAGGACTATCTTACCGTTGACTACATCAAGAGCGAAGAGCTACCAGTCATCCTAGTTGCCACTGCCAAACTTGGTAGCATCAATCATACACTCCTTACACTGGAGGTGCTGCAGAAGAGAGAGATCCCCGTCGCTCTACTCGTATACAACGAAGGGATCGCTACCGACGATAAAATCACAGCAGAGACCAGGCACTACCTAGAGACGCATGTTTCTGCCCCGCTGGTAGTGCTCCCTAAGCTAGCTATCTGATAGCAAATAACAATAGCAGTAGAGAGGAAGGCATCATCTCTCTCAACTTCTGCATAGCTATACGAAGTTGTGCCTCTACAGTGCGGGGTGAGATCTCCAGCTGATCTGCGATCTCTTGATAGCTCAGTCCCTGAAAGCGGTAGAGCCGAAGTATCTCTTGGCACCGCGCAGGAAGCTGAGCAATACTCTGCTCTAGCTGCACAAAGACATCTTCGTCATAAGGGCTCAACTCCTCCATCTGATAGAGGGCTTGGAGACGCTCTTCCAGGAGCCACTTCTCTCCATCTGAGAGGTGCGAGTGTAGAGCGATGGCATAATCTTGTCTTAATTGATCTATACAAGCATTGCGGCACATTGTGAGGAGGTAGTTCGCAGGAGAGCGCACACCATCAAGAAGCTCTGGCTTTTCCCACAGCTTGACAAATAGATCGTGCACCACATTTTCCGCCACGCTCTGGTCGGCTATATAGCGTCGGGCAAATCTCAGCAGGATAGGGTGGTACTCCGTATAGAACTTTTCAAACTTAATCTCCACGTACGCTGCACCTTACGCTAGTCAACCTGATTATAGACCAGCACAACAATTAACTGTCACTCTCACAAATATAGTCATTTTTCAATTTGCTGTCTTATTAAGACAAATAATAGTAAAAGTCAGTGATATGAAACCACTATCAGGCATGAAAATAAAACATCTCTACCATTTAGTAAAACTTTAGCTTCCCTCAAAGAGGAAAAGGGCGTTAAATCTCGTAGAGTGGTGATAATACAAACCATTTCTTCTAGATTTCTATATAATTTATCCGTAAATTTGTTCGTATCATATAGATAACTGCGGATTTAAGGGGACGGACCACAACCATAAATAGGACAAAAAAACAGGGATAAATAGTATGGACAGCAAGATTCAGGCACTAGCCGACAAAATCTACAAAGATGGAGTAGAAAAGGCATCCGGCGAAGCGAGCCAAATAATCTCCGAAGCCGAGCAGAAGGGAGATCAACTATTGCAGAAAGCTAAGCAGGAGGCAGACGCAATCATAAAGGATGCCAAAGAAGAAAGCGCACAGCTCAAAGCCAGATCAGAAAAGGAGATCGCTGCTGCTGTAGAGCACGCCATGGCTAGCTTACAGGCAAAGATCACCGACATGGTCACCACGGAGGCAGTACAGCGCGGTGTAGATGAGTCTCTCACTAGTCCAGAGGCACTGTACGCTGTAGTAGCAAAGATGAGCGAGCAGATGTTCGAGCAGGAGACCAATGGCGTGGAGATAAGCACGAGTGACGCTGAGCAGCTGACTTCATACTTCCAGAAACATGCTAAGGAGGTGCTCGACAAGGGCCTAGAGATCAAAGAAGTAGCTGGAAGACCAACACAGTTCGAACTAGCTCCCAAAGATGGTTCCTACAAGGTGGTGGTTAGCGATGAGGCGTTTAAGGCCTTCTTCCAAGATTTCCTAAGCCCACGACTTAAGTCATTGCTCTTCAGCGAAGCACCCGCAAAAGAAGCATAGTACAAAAGGGTAACGAGATGGCACAGTACTACACCTTAGGTGCGGCGTTGCCCGCTCTCTCATTGGAGAATCAGACGGCACACCTATACACTCCCGAGGAGTTTATACATCTACTCCTACCACTCCTAGACAAGCGCGACAAGCGACAACTAGACCTTATACGCCTTGAGCGAGACAACGATCTCCTAGCTCGCATGCTTGAGGAGCGCCCTCTCCCAGAAGTCTCGCCAGAGCTACTCGCATTAAACCGAGAGAAGCTAGCAACGCTGGTAAAGTGGATGGGAGAGGAGGCGAAGCTCGACCCCTGGATGCCTGTCCCCTACGACCGAGAGGCCCTAGACCTCAAAGCGTACCCAAAGTATATGGTCGACTATGTCCGTCATTTTCTGCAATTGACTCCAGAAGAAAGGCAAAAAGAGGGCTTCGCAGCTGACCACCTGGCAGACCGCTACTTTACTTATCTTCAAGACGAGGGGAGTCATCTGATAAAGCTCTGGAGCAAGCTCGAGAGATCCATAGCTGCTATATTTGCTGCGATAGTTGTCCGAGACTTTGACCTCGACGCTAAGCTCTATCTCATTGGAGAGAGCGAACTACTCCAGCTCCTACGTAGCGGCGAGTGGAAAGAACTGAGTTATCTCAAGGATGCAGACGTAGTAGCAGAGATACTACAGATATCCGAGGAGCAAGACCTAAAGAAGCGAGAGATGAAGATAGACGCCCTCAAGTGGCGACTTCTGGATTCATTCACCTTTGCAGACTTTGCTTCCATCAATGCCATGATCGCCTATTACCTACGCCTTGTGATCCTTAACCGCTGGAAGAAGCTAGACAGAGAGCAGGGTGCTGAGGCATTCAGAGAGATCATCAACAACCTCAATGAGGAGGGGAGAGAGGAGTTAAATGAGTATCGCCGCATGGCGGAGCAAAGTGGTGCTCTTAAGAGAAGTAGTTTAGGACAAAAAAAGCAATATATATGAAAACAACTGGCAGAGTGATAGGCATCGTCTCCAACCTTGTGACCATCCGGATAGATGGCCCCGCGGCACAAAATGAGATCTGCTTCATCACGACAGAAGGGCAAGAACTCATGGCTGAGGTGATCAAACTCGTCGGCGACGAGGCGGTCGTACAGGTATTCGAGAGCACCCGTGGCATGAAAGTCGGCGACAAGGCAACCTTTGAGGGGCACATGCTGGAGATACAGTTAGGCCCAGGCATGCTCTCAAAGAACTACGACGGACTACAAAACGACCTAGATGCAATGGAGGGTGTATTCCTCCGCAGAGGGCAGTACACAGATCCCCTCGATAGGGAGCGCCTTTGGGACTTCACCCCACTAGCCAAGGTGGGCGATACCGTCAAGGCAGGCTCATGGCTGGGCGAAGTAGAGGAGAACCACCAGCCGCACCGCATCATGGTTCCCTTTACATTCGAAGGCAACTACACGATCAAGTCTATCGTCACCGAGGGGCAATACAATGTAGACCACACTATAGCTACACTGGAGGACGTCTCTGGCAATACCCACGATGTGACTATGGTACAGAGGTGGCCCGTAAAGAAAGCCATCAAGGCATACGTTGAGAAGCCACGCCCACATAAGATCCTAGAGACCGGAGTGCGAGTGATCGACACCATGAACCCAATCCTCGAGGGTGGTACCGGCTTCATCCCTGGTGCGTTCGGTACTGGTAAGACCGTACTACAGCACGCCATCTCTAAACAGGCAGAGGCCGACATCGTAGTCATGGCAGCCTGCGGTGAGCGTGCCAATGAGGTGGTAGAGATCTTCAAGGAGTTCCCCGAACTGATCGACCCGCATACCGGTCGCAAGCTGATCGAGCGTACGATCATCGTTGCCAATACCTCCAATATGCCAGTAGCGGCACGTGAGGCATCCGTCTACACCGCTATGACTATGGCAGAGTACTACCGCTCCATGGGGCTCAAGGTACTACTCATGGCAGACTCCACATCACGCTGGGCACAAGCTCTACGTGAGATGTCCAACCGACTTGAAGAGCTGCCCGGACCTGATGCCTTCCCCATGGACCTCTCAGCCATCATTGCCAACTTCTACGCACGCGCAGGCCACGTACAGCTCGACGATGGCAAGACTGGTTCCGTCACCTTCATCGGTACAGTATCGCCAGCAGGAGGTAACCTCAAGGAGCCGGTAACAGAGAATACCCAAAAGGTGGCACGCTGCTTCTACGCACTAGAGCAGGATCGTGCCGACCGTAAGCGGTACCCTGCTGTCAACCCCATAGACAGCTACTCTAAGTACTTGGAGTACCCTGAGTTCCAGTCCTATGTCTCTGAAAATATGGGCAAAGAGTGGCTCCCAATGGTAGAGAAGGTCAAGCAGACCATGATACGAGGCCGGGAGGTGGCAGAGCAGATCAATATCCTTGGTGATGACGGTGTGCCACTAGAGTACCACACAGTATTTTGGAAGTCCGAGCTGATGGACTTTATCCTCTATCAGCAAGATGCCTTTGACGAGGTCGACTCCGTGACACCACTTGAGCGTCAAAAGATCATCCTCGAGCAGATCATTGAGATCAATGACAAGGAGTTCGAGTTTGAAGACTTCGTCCAGATCTCCGATTTCTTCAAAAAGGTTATCAACGTCATGAAGCAGATGAACTACTCAGTCCTCGACAGTGACGACTACAAGAAATACCACCAAGAGCTCAAGGATTTGATAAACGCAGCATAAGGAGTAGAGAATGAAGACAAAAGCTTTTCAAAAGATATATACTAAGGTTACACAGGTGACCAAAGCCACCTGTACGCTCAATGCCAAGGGTGTAGGCTATGACGAACTAGCAACCATCGATGGCAGGCTGGCTCAAGTGGTTCGTATACAGGAAGACGAGGTGACACTCCAGGTCTTCGAGGGCACTGAGGGGATACCTACCGATGCCGAGGTAGTATTTCTGGGGCATGCTCCTTCTCTGAAGGTTGGAGAGGCACTGAGTGGACGCTTCATGAATGCATACGGTGATCCCATCGACGGTGGTCCAGAGATCATTGGCACCGAGGTAGAGATCGGTGGGCCGTCGGTTAATCCTGTACGACGCGAGCAACCCTCGGAGCTCATCGCTACCGGTATCTCCGGTATCGACCTAAATAACACCTTGGTCACAGGGCAGAAGATCCCATTCTTTGCCGACTCAGGTCAGCCCTACAACGAAGTGATGGCAACCGTAGCACTCCGAGCTGAGTCCGATAAGATCATCCTCGGCGGCATGGGTATGACAAATGACGACTACCTCTACTTCCGCAACACCTTTGCCAACGCAGGAGCACTCGATCGCATCATCAGTTTTATCAACACCACTGAAGATCCATCTGTGGAGCGCGTGCTCATCCCAGACATGGCACTCACAGCAGCTGAGTACTTCGCGGTGGAGAAAAACGAGAAAGTACTCGTACTCCTTACCGACATGTCCAACTACGCAGATGCTCTCGCGATCGTCTCCAATAAGATGGATCAGATCCCATCCAAAGACTCCATGCCCGGTTCGCTTTATTCCGACCTGGCAAAGATCTACGAGAAAGCGGTACAGCTACCCACCGGAGGCTCGATCACAATCATTGCTGTGACTACTCTTTCTGGTGGCGATATCACGCACGCCGTGCCCGACAATACAGGTTATATCACAGAGGGTCAGCTATACCTCCGCAACGAGAGTGAGGTTAATAAGATCATCGTCGACCCATTCCGCTCACTCTCACGACTTAAGCAGTTGGTCATCGGTGAGAAGACCCGCGAAGACCACCCACAGGTGATGAATGCTTCCGTACGTCTCTACTCCGATGCTGCCAACGCCCAGACAAAGCGAGAAAATGGGTTTGATCTCACCGACTACGACCAGCGTGCACTCAACTTCGCCCGTGGTTATGCCGAGCGCCTTCTAGCAGTGGATGTCAACGTCGACACCACCAAGATGCTCGACATCGCTTGGCAACTTTTTGCAGAAAACTTCACTAAGACTGAGGTCAACATCCGTCAAGACTTGGTGGATAAGTATTGGCCTTCCGACGTAGAGTAGGAGCATACATGGCTATAAAGTTTCAGTATAATAAGACTTCGCTACACCAGCAGGAGAGAAACCTTAAATCTCGTGTGCGCATGCTCCCTACGATCAAGAGTAAGGAGAGCGCACTCAGGATGGAGGTCAAGCGTACCAAGGGTGAGGTCGAAGCTCTGGAGCAACAGCTCGAAGAGAGCCTTGCCAACTTTGGCAGCACCGAAGCGTTATGGGGCGAATTCGACACTAGTCTCATCCGTGTAGGTGATGTACACCTCCGGATGCACAATATCGCTGGCATCCGCATCCCCGAGCTAGAGCAGGTAGACTTCGAGGTGGCTCCCTTCAGCCTTATGAACAACCCTACCTGGCTCATGGAGGGCACCCAGATCCTAAAGGAGATGGTAACTGTCGGCATACGTGCAGAGGTAGGACGCCTCAAGCTCGATGTCCTCGAGCATGCACGTAGGAAAACAACCCAAAAGGTCAACCTATTCGAGAAAGTACAGATACCAGGATACCAAGATGCTATCCGTAAGATCAAGCGATATCTTGAGGATGAGGAAGCTCTATCAAAGGCTTCTCAGAAGATCATGCGATCCAACCTCGAAGAGCGCGACAAGAAGAGAAAGGAGGAGTTCCAACTATGATTGAACCGATGAAGAAATACTCCTACTTCCTCTTTGAGCCTGAGTACCACAACTTCCTGGTCCTCGCTAGAGATCTTGGTGTCATCCACGTCAAGGAGCGCACCAGCACCAAAGAGGTAGCACGGTTTCAACAAAATTCGATCGACCAGTCTGAGGTCAATGCCCTTCTCACACGACTAGCACGTCTACGCTCCAACCACAAGTTAGAGGAAGATCAAGACCCTGATACTCTGCCACATACAGAGCTGTCGGGTGGACTGCCGAGCAACTACTCGGACTACCTACAAACCATCACAGAGCTGGATGAGAAGGTAGCAGCAGAGGAGCGAGCCCTCTCGGCTGTCAAGGCTGACCTACAAGAGCTAGAGCCCTGGGGTGACTTTGACCCTGCACTCATTACCAAGCTAGAGCAGTCCGGACAGCACCTCCACTTCTGGAAGATACCTAAGCAACAGTACAACCCCGAATGGGAGGAAAGCCAAAGCGCAGTTCCGATCAACGATGAGGGGAGGTTTCTGTATTTTGTTACCCTAGACACCAATAAGGTACCTACTGGTCTACCCAATGCCGATCTGCTGAAGTTACCAACCCGCAGCAAAAGCATGCTTGAGGTGGAGCAGACAACCATCGAAGGGAGGCTCCAGGCACTCCATGAGACCTTAGTATACCTTGCCTATCATCCACATCCTGCAGAGGAGGAGCTGATAAGGCTCGAAAACGAGTTCAACTTCGAGTACGCCAACTTCCAGGGCGATCGACTCTTTGAGGATAAACTGGTGATCCTAGAGGGCTGGGTACCCGAGAGCCAAGCTTCATCTATGGAGCTAGCACTGAGCCAGGCAGGCTATGCGTATGTAGAGCTCGATTTTGTAGAGGATCAAGAGCAGCCACCCATCAAGCTCACGAATAGTCGTTTTGCACGAGTATTCCAGCCGTTGGTGGAGATGTTCTCACTGCCCAATTACTACGAGATCGACCCCACACCGCTGGTAGCTCCATTCTTCCTACTCTTCTTCGGTATCTGCTTCGGCGATGCCGGATACGGGCTATTGCTACTCCTCGCCAGCACCTTCATGAAACCCAAGGCCAAGGAGAGCACCAAGCCGCTCCTCGAGCTGGGGCAGTGGTTAGGACTCTCCGGGTTTGTCATCGGCTTCTTCTCAGGGTCGTTCTTCGGTATTGAGCTGGTAAAGGTAGAGTGGCTTGCAGCTATCAGAGAGTACTTCATCTCATCCGAGAATATGATGGTGATCTCCGTAGCAATAGGATTCATCCATGTCATCTTTGGCAAGTATGTAGCCGCCTACAAAAAGCAAAAACAGAAGGGTCTACGCCATGCACTCTCCGAGTATGCTTGGCCGACAGTCATACTACTGGCTGGGCTTATGTTCATACTTCCTATGGCACAGATCACCATACCCAAGTGGGTCGAATATGTGCTATACGGAGTAGTTGGCTTAAGCGTTCTACTGATCCTTTTCTACAACTCTCCAGGCAAGAATATCTTCCTAAACGTTGGGATCGCTCTTTGGGAGACCTACAACAACGCCTCAGGGCTCATTGGTGATGTCCTATCCTACATCCGACTATTTGCCATCGGTCTCACCGGTGCAGTACTCGGGCAGGTGTTCAACAACCTTGCCATGATGGTGACTTCCGATTTAAATATCTTCATCGCCATACCAATAGGAGCGATCATCCTACTGCTAGGGCATGGGATCAACTTTGGTCTCACCACGATTGGAGCATTGGTACACCCGATCCGTCTCATCTATGTCGAGTACTTCAATAACTCAGCATACGAGGGTGGCGGTGAGGCATACAATCCGCTACGCGAGCTCAAGACAGAGACAGAATAAACAACGAAATAAATAACAACAATAGATTGTGCAAAGAATAGAAAACTTATGGAACTAAACTTATTTTTAGCTTACGCAGGCATTCTTCTGATGGTAGGACTCTCCGGTTACGGCAGTGCAAAAGGGCTTACCGCATGTGGTAGGACCGTTGTGGGTGCTATGCGCAAAGACCCTAGCCGCATGGGGCAGTACATCGGACTCTCAGCCCTCCCCTCATCGCAGGGGCTCTACGGCTTCATCGGCTACTTCTTGGCTAGCCCACTGATCGGACCGGAGATGAGCTTTCAGGTAGCTGTGGCCATCCTGCTTTGTGGTCTCCTCCTCGGTATTGTAGGACTTGGTACTGCCATACTACAGAGCAAGATCCTCTCCAATGGTATCGCAGCAACAGCCGACGGGCACAACGTCTTCGCCTCTACCATGGTGATGGCAGTCTTCCCTGAGCTGTACGCCATCCTTGCCCTACTTGTCGCCATCATGACCTTCCTAGCCTTCTAAGGAGACGACCGGATCATAAAACCATAATATCGAGAGCCGGCCTTTCCTATATACCATGGAGAGCCGGCTCTCAAAACATCTAAGAGGGTATAAAGATGAAGTATAGCAAAATTGGTTTGGCACTCGGTGGCGGTGGTGCTAGGGGCTTTGCCCATGTGGGCGTATTGAAGTACTTGGAGGAAAATGGCATCCACCCCGACATCGTCTCGGGCACAAGTGCTGGCTCCATCGTTGCTGCCGCCTATGCCATGGGACATACTGCAGAGGAGATCTACGATTTCTTTTCACAGGTAGATCCGCGGAAGCTCGAACTCATCACGAAGCGCAACGACGGAGGACTCGTCTCATCATCATTTCTACAAAAGGCATTAAAGGAGTTCTTCGGCGATGCAGACCTCGAGGATAGTCGTATCCCCGTCAAGGTCGTTGCCACAGACCTCGATCTCGGTCGTACCCGCGTCTTTGAGTCTGGGTCCGCGGCTCTGACCGTCTTGGCATCCTGCACCCTGCCGATCGTCTTTGCCCCAGTCAAGATCGACGACCACTACTTTGTCGATGGAGGGCTGTACAAAAACTTCCCCGTCACCACGATTCGAGACTATTGCGACATCCTGATCGGTGTCAATATCGGCTCTAAAATAGCGGATCAGTACGACATGAACATCAAGAACATCGGGCTCCGCTGTTGGAACCTCATCAGCAAAGAAAATGTCATCTACGACAACTACGCCTGCGATATACTCATCGACAGCCCTAAGTTTTCTAAGTTCAGCATCTACGACCACAAACAAGCACCCAAACTATACAAGCTCGGTTATAAGCTTGCAAAGGAGAGTGAGAAGCTCAATAAGCTGATCGAACTCAAGAAAAAGCAGGCTAAACAGTAATGGTGCGACGTCCGACCTATGTCGGAGTCGGGTGAGGGTCGCCACCCTTATACCAGGGCGGCGAGGCTTCGCCTCTTACCCTTCGCTAAGATCTGCAACCCTGCGAGTCCGCAGGGTTGTTCACTTACAGCGAACACCCAAACATCCGCCATTGATCCCGGATGACGACGAGTACGTACCATAAGCACACCTACGAGGAGCCGGGGCAATAATGATCCCGCCCTCCGCGGGATCGAAGAGCCTAGGGGAGGATAAGCGAAGACGCAACGAGTCTGAGCGCCACCCTGGTACAAAACCGATGAATGAAAATACCGACTCCGACGCAGGTCGGATGTCGTACCATCACGAAACCTTCTGGGAGTGGATCAATGCTATTCGGTGGTGGCAGCAAACTCTACCTCTACCACGTAATCTACCGTACCTGCTGGACGATGAATCTCCATCTGCACTACTCCTCCATTTAGCTGACGACAAGGGATCGGTTGACCTGTAATATAATCTACGACACGAATAGGCTTACGAGGCAAAGTAACGGTAATCCGCTCTACATCCTCCAAGACATGGAGAAAGAGCTTATCTCCCTTTGTCGTGGAGACACCCCAAGATTGCTGCTCCACAAGCCCAGCCTTGGAGCCATAGATCGTCTCCCCATACACGTCCATCCACTCTCCTATGCCATTCAATCGTTCGATTGCCTGCGCTGGCAACTCTCCATTGGCCTGCGGTCCTATATTAAGTAACAAATTGCTGCCCTTGGAGGCGGCACGCACCAAAAGCTTTATCAAGTCAGCAGTACTCTTATAGTTAAGGTCAGCAATCTTGTATCCCCACATCCCATTCATCGTCTGGCACATCTCCAGTGGGAGCCGGCTTATCTCCTGCCCTGAGAGTCCGGCAGTATTCTCCCCCGGCAGGTCCCGCTCAAACATCTGAAAGTCCTCTCCTTCCAACGGTGCGATATGATGGTTATTACCAATCAGGCAACACGGTTGCAACTCATGGATGTAGTCATAGAACTCCTCCATCCGCCAGTCAAATGGGATCGAGTCACTATCGTGATCCCAATAGCCGTCGAGCCAAACCGCATCAATGTCACCATATCCGGTCAGAAGCTCGTGCATCTGAGTTTTCATAAAGTCAAAGTAGGAGTCATAGTCCGGAGCCGGCACACGTCCGGTATGCAATCCCGTCCGACCTACAGGATAGTCTGGGCGGATCCAATCCAAGATTGAGTAATAAAGATGCAGCTTGAGGCCCTCCTCCCGACACGCATCTGCAAGTTCAGCGAGCACATCACGCCCAAAGGGCGTAGCATCCACGATATTGTAGTCACTGGTCTCGGTGTGGTACATCGAGAAACCATCATGGTGCCTGGTGGTAAAAGTCACATACTTAGCACCTGACCGCTTAATGGCTCTGACCCACTCCTCTGCATCAAAGAGTGTCGGGTAAAAAGCAGAAGCCGCCTTGGCGTACTCATCTTTGTTAATTTTGTTATTGAGGTACCACTCTCCTTGGGCAAACATACTGTATAAGCCCCAGTGGATAAAGATACCAAATCGACTCTCCTCAAATCTCTCTCGAGCCTCCAGATTACACGGAGAGGGGGTGTATCCGGTTTGACCAAAAAGTGTACTGCATGCCATTAAAGCGATAAAAAGGCAGATAAAGATTCTTTTCTTACTCATAGTGTAGCTTTTGTTTGTGTTCTCTAGCGACAGGGTCGAATGCTCTATCATCGGGTTATTTCACATCTCTTACCACTACAAAGATACAAATTATACACACTAAATCTGCAATTGATGTGGTACGACGTCCGATGGAGGTTCAGCCCATACAAACTTTTTTATCCAATATGTCAAAGAACGCGTCGCAGATCCCTATGAGAGAACTGCGATGCAAATATACCACCGCAAAAAGGGCACAATCCTATTTCATACACTTTCATACCCTTTGGTACCCTTTCATGCATTTTTGTTCATCCACCTCCTTACCGTCCCCCACGGCTCTACTGCAGGGGAATCTCACCCTTTTACCCCACTATCCCTAATATATATTTAGTACTATGCTTTGCAAAGTACCAAACTTTACCTACATTTGTGCATGACATACGAGCGATGCTTGAGGTGATTGTATCACGACCGAGCCCACTCCATGTCCTAAAATGATTAGAGAAGTCCAACTGATTGATTCACAAAGAGGAGAAAGCGTATGAATGACGAGACAGCCAAGATCCTCGATCGCGTGCAATCGCAGATGAAGAAAGGGGTGCTAGAGTACTGCATCCTACTGATCCTGCAGCACCACGAGGCATACAGCGCAGACCTGCTAGCTCTGCTCAAGGAGAACGACCTCATTGTGGTGGAGGGTACCCTCTATCCGCTCCTCAATCGCCTACGCAAAGAGGAGCTAGTCACCTACGCATGGGTAGAGAGCACACAGGGGCCACCCCGTAAGTACTACTTCATCACAGACAAGGGGCGCGAGGTATTAGCACAGCTTAGCACCGCATGGGGCTCACTCACGGGAGCTGTAGAGCAAATACAAAGGCAAGCAACCCTCGAGGCTGTGCCATCTTCTGAGGTAGAGACACCCCTAGAGCAAGTACCTGACGACCAGACATCTGACGAAGGAGCGAGGGAGCAGATGATTGGGAAAGAAGAGAGTGTAAATGACTTATACAAAGAAGTGTGAGACGACGTTATGAAAAAGACTATCAACATCAACCTCGCAGGCAGTTTTTATAATCTTGAGGAGGAGGCGTATAACATTCTAAACCAATACCTCAAAAGCCTACACAACTATTTCTACCAAGACGACCCAGAGGGCGAGATCGTCTCTGACCTAGAGCGCCGTATTGCGGATCTCTTCTCCGAACAGCTAAGTCACGGGTACGACGTCATCACGACTAAGATGACAAGAGAGGTGCTGGAGCAGGTGGGCAAGGTAGAGGATATCATCGGAGAGGATATGGAGAGCAATGAGCATACCACTCATAGCGAGCCTGGGAACACAAAGACAGCCGAGGCAAGAGCTGAGGAGAAAACTAATAACACGAAAGAGTTTCTCCTCCGCAATCACAAGCTCTACCGCAATCCTAATGACCGCATGGTGGCAGGTGTTTTCGGAGGGCTAAAGCACCTCATTGGTATTGACCCCAATATCATGAGGGTCATCTTCATCCTGCTACTCTTCACCCCTGCAGGCGGTGCCCTATTCCTCATCTACCTCGCCTACTGGATATTTGTACCAAAGGCAATCACCGTAGAGGAGAGACTAGAGATGGAGGGGTGCAGCGTAACACCCGAGAGCATCCTACACAAGATATCTCAAGACAGCTACGCCAAGAGAGCCCCAGAAGTAGAGACCCTGGATGAGGTGACGAAGCCTGCAAAGAAGAGCAAGAGCAATACCATCCTCTGGATCATCACCGCCCTTCTATTCATCATACTTCTAGGAGGGTCCATCTTCTGGATCATAAAGTACACAGCCGGACTATTTGAAGCCCCCTTCTGGGAGTCAATGTCTAACGTCACCACCTTGTCAGAACTCTTCGCTGTAACTGGGGCCTTTAGCTTTAGCACCATCCTATTTTTACTATCCTCACTACTGATAGTAGTAGTGGTGATCGCTGTTATCCTCATCATCGTGTTGCTACCGATAGGGCTGATACTAAGGTCGAGGACAACGGCTTGGATACGAATAGTCCTGCTGCTCATCGCCATCATACTCTGGTGGGCATGTCTTGTCTAATATTAGAATAGGTTAAAGAATTACAAAGCCTAGGTAGTGTAGCAGCATTTTACTTAGCTTTGTTCGAGTGATTGGGGGAAGGTACGTATAGACTTGAGTATTATATTCATCTTTTAGAAGGATAGAAAACATGAACATGAAAAGAACTTTTTTAGCAATAGCTCTAAGCATTTTTACTCTAGGAGCAATGGCGCAGGTACGTCCATCAGTTATCGTAAGTGCTGGCTACCAAGGTGCAAACATCTCTACTAGCAAGGAGGGCGACAAGATGGGCAACAGCGTGAAGTCTGGCTTCCGCGTTGGTGCTGCACTAGACCTAGCAGTTGCAGACCTCGGCCCTGCTGTATTCAGCATCCAGCCAGGTCTCTACTACTCTACCAAGGGTGCAAAGTCTGCGTCTGAGGGCGATAACAGCAAGGGTGAGATCAAGACTACTCTTGGATACGTTGAGCTTCCTATTCTGGCTAACTTCGCCTTTAACGTAGCTGACGGCTTTGGAGTATTTGTAAATGCTGGTCCATACCTAGCTTACGGTGTCAATACTACGACCTCTGGCTCTGGTACTCTCCTAGGTATTACCATCAATAGCGAGAGCAAGGACAACCTGTTTAAGGAGGACGGTGGTCTTTACAAGCCATTCGACGCTGGTATCCAGGTTGGTGCCGGTGCTGAGTACCGCAACATCCTGCTAGGTGTTGGTTCACAGTTCGGTCTTGCTGACATGTCTAGAGTTGACAACCTAACTCAGAAGAACATCAACTTCTTCGTTTCACTAGGTTACCGCTTCTAATAGAGCTATAGGCTTAAAGAAGTAGCATAAACAATTGATACTGGGTCGGTAGGAGCACACCTCCTGCCGACCCCTCATTTTATACCCTCACATTGCTAAAAAAGGGTAAAGATATTGAAACATCCCCTCTACCCGCCCATATAATCGATACTTTGTCTAGATTTGGGGTAAGAAAAGGGATAGATAGATAATCGATGAAAAGGGCAACAACAGAGAGACCCCAGCAGGGGACCATTGCAAGAGGCGCACTGACCGCGGTACTCCTCCTGCTGCTCTTCTCCTGTGCCAAGCAGCCCTACTACATCGACACCATCACCCAGCAAGATAGAGAGGGCAACTACCGCATACGGTGGGATGTGCAGCCCAGCATGGAGGGCAATGTAGAGATCTTTGTCTCCAACGATGCTTTTGCCACCAGCTGGCAACCCTTTGTTATTGAGGCAATCCGCAAGGAGACCACCACCTACACCAGCCACGACCTAATAGAGCAGACCTACTTCCTAATGGTTTTTGATGGGCAGGAGACACGTGTCACCTCCACTAGGGTGATACCCACAGCAGGGCCCGTGAACCTCAGAGACATAGGAGGATACATGACAGACAGTGGTCAGCAAATGCGGTGGGGCATGATCTATCGCTCCGGCGACCTCTCAAGGATACAGCGCGAAGATGAGCCCCTCATCTCAAGGATGAGGATCAAGAACCACCTCAGCCTCGCTAGCGCCTACGGACAGCCGAGACGAAGCAGTTCGCAGATACCATACGCAAAGTTCGCCACCATAGAGCCGGATGTCTATGTCGACTTCAACGGATTTCAAGAGAAGATATACTCCGGTAAGGTAGACGCTGAGAGCGTGGTCTACTTCTACAATGACCTCTTTAATAGCATCGCCTTTGAGAGCACCCACCAGATCAGCAGTGTGCTCCACTTCCTCCTAGAGCCAGAGCACTATCCGATCCTCATCAGTGACGACCTGGGCAATACTCGCGTTGCCTTCATCACCATGCTGATACAGAACATCCTAGGAGTCAGTCGCTCGGACATCATCAATGACTACCTCCTGAGCAATGCCCTCCTGCCGGTCAACCAGTTAGAGCCGCATGGGTTCTTCCTAACAACAGCGATACAAGAGACGCTCACGGAGTACTACCGCTCTCGCCCCAACGACCTGCACTCCGTCACCAGCGCCATCGAGCACAATTATGGCTCCATCTCCAAGTACCTCGAGGAGGTATTGGATTTTGACAAAGCGGACCAAGCACGTCTGCGCTCCATCCTACTCTATCGGCAGTAGCACGACGCTCGACCTGCGTCTTACATTACATCAATAAAGAAATAAAAACGACATCCGAACTTAGAAAATCTAAGTTCCCAACTTAGGCACAACGAAGTTCGGAACTTAAACAGATCGAAGTTGGGAACTCCGATTGATCTAACTTGCGAATGCAGACAAGCGGGGGATGCCTCCTCATTGTAGACTTTGCTATGGTCTAGAGGAGGAGTGTACTTTGCCGCTTTTTCATTAACTTTGCATGCAAGTTGGGTACCGATAGGTGTACCTCATTTTGTAACAATAGAAGAGAGAGGAGAGCGAGATATGGCGATATTCTTAGAGCAGGTCTCACACACATTTGGAGAGTACCTCCTGATACCGGGGCTAACCACTAGGGAGTGTACACCACAGAACATCAATTTGCAAACCCCACTCACTAAGTTTAGTGAGGGTGAAGAGCCAAAGATCAGGCTCAACATACCGTTTGTCAGTGCTATCATGCAGTCAGTCTCTAACGACACGCTAGCAATAGAGTTGGCACGCAACGGCGGTCTTTCATTTATCTACGGTTCACAGCCGATCTCTGAGCAGGCGGAGATGGTTAGAAGGGTTAAGAAGTTCAAAGCCGGCTTCGTGACAAGTGACTCCAACCTTAAGCCCGATCAGACGCTTGAGGATGTGCTGGCACTGACCCACAAGACTGGGCACTCTACGATTGCAATCACGGAAGACGGCACTTCAGGAGGGCGGCTCCTAGGCGTGGTGACCAGCCGTGACTACCGTCTCTCCACCACCCCACGGGAGACTCCGATACATCAGTTCATGACCCCATTTGACAAGCTAGCTGTCGGCAAGCTGGGTATCACCCTCTCCGAGGCGAACGACATCATCTGGGAGCATAAGCTCAATTCTCTGCCCATCATCGATGAGGAGCAGAGGCTGTGCTACTTTGTATTCCGCAAAGACTATGACAACCACCGCCAAAACCCAAGCGAGCTCTCTGACAAAGAGACCAAGGAACTACTGGTAGGTGCAGGTATCAATACGCGCGACTACAAGGAGCGAGTGCCAGCTCTGGTAGAGGCCGGTGTCGATGTCGTATGTATAGACTCGTCGGATGGCTACTCTATATGGCAAAAGGATACCCTAGCGTGGGTAAAAGAGCACTACCCCGAACTACCAATCGGTGCTGGTAACGTGGTGGACCAAGAGGGCTTCCTTTATCTGGTAGAGGCAGGAGCTGACTTCGTCAAGGTCGGTATCGGTGGTGGCTCTATCTGTATCACTCGTGAGCAAAAGGGTATCGGTCGTGGTCAGGCTACAGCTGTGATCGATGTGGCAGAGGCGCGTGACAGATACTACGAGGAGCACGGCGTCTACATCCCCATCTGTTCTGACGGCGGACTGGTACTTGACTACCACATGACGCTAGCACTTGCCATGGGGGCAGACTTCTTGATGATGGGGCGCTACTTCGCTCGCTTCGACGAGAGCCCAAGCAAGAAGTTGCGTATCAATGGCAACTATGTCAAGGAGTACTGGGGCGAGGGATCCAACCGTGCTAAGAACTGGCAGCGCTACGACAGTGGCGGTGACTTCTCTGGGATGAAGTTTGAAGAAGGGGTAGACAGCTACGTGCCCTATGCCGGTAAGATGAAGGACTCTCTAGATCAGACACTTGCAAAGATCAAGTCTACCATGTGTAGCAGTGGCTCAACAAACATCAAGCACTTGCAGAAGCATGCCAAGCTGACACTGGTCTCCTCTACCTCTATCGTGGAGGGCGGGGCTCATGATGTGATACTTAAAGAGTAGAGATCCAGCTACTTGTAGGATACTGAGGGAGCCCCTCACTGCAGGTATGTAGTGAGCGGGCTCCTTGACAAAAGATAAGGATGAGCAAAAAGAACATGGGGCGCACGCGCCCAACACCCAATAGAGCAAAACCAAAGACTGCTGAGCGCAAGAGCCTTGGCAGTAGGATGAGTGAAGGACTCTCGCACCTCGTAGGGCGGGAGCGCTTTCTCTCTGTGATCCTGGGTGCGATCCTAACCATTGGTGCGCTTTATCTGACTTATGCGTTCATCTCTTATCTGGCTACTGGAGGTCCAGATCAGAGTGTCGTCTTAGGACATTTCGACCGCACACCAGAGGAGCTAAACCCTGAGCTTAAGGGGCGTGCAGGCGTTGCTGGCTCCTACTTAATGCACAAGCTAGTCAATGAATGGGTAGGGCTAGGGCTGGTCTTCCTCATTTACCTCATGGGCGCCATAGGGCTTAAACTTTTGACGGTGGTGCGCATCAACTACCTACGTCAGACCCTCCTCTGCACAGCTGCTACCTTCTGGAGTGCACTAACCCTCGCGACGATAACTCGTGGTTTCGCAGATCGACTCTTCTTTTACCCTGGTGGGATCGTAGGAGAGCAGATGTATCAATGGCTCTACGTAAGGGTGGGATACTTTGGGGTGCTACTGGCGATATTCCTCCTACTTTTCCTCTTGCTCTTTATCTTCTTTAGGGGGGTAAGGAGCCGATTTAACAACTGGGCAGACCGCCGCGACCAACGGAGGAAGGAGCAGGACAAGAAGAAGCTCATTCTGCCAGAAATGGAGGAGGATCCGGAGATAACTGTGGATCATCAGCAAGTGGAGGAGCAACCCTCCCCCACTCCTGATCCACTGCTGGATAGGGTACAATCGATACCTGAGGTGGAGCAACAGAAAGTGGTCTCGGAGGGAGAGAAAGAGGTGACGCTTGAAGTAATCGATGCTCGCCATAGTGAAGAGGAGGAAGCTCCTAAAACGGCTTCGGAGGCTTTGGTGGAGCAACTAGGACCTTATGACCCTAAGCGTGACCTATCGCACTACCAGATGCCGGGCGTCGATCTACTGAAAAACTATGAGGAGCGAAACCGTGAGATAGACCAGGACGAGATCCAGGAGAATAAGACGCTGATCATCAATACCCTGAGGAGCTTTGGCATTGATATTAAGTCGATCATTGCCACGGTAGGCCCCGCGATCACGCTCTATGAGGTGGTGCCCGAGGATGGGATCCACATCTCTCGCATTCGCAACCTGGAGGATAACATCTCCATGAGCCTCTCTGCTAATGGGATACGTATCATAGCTCCAATGCCGGGCAAGGGGACCATAGGACTTGAAGTACCTAATAAGAATCCTCAAATCGTGAGCATGCGTGCTGTACTTGGGTCGCGAGCATTTCAGGAGAGCAAAGCCGAGCTTCCCGTGGCTCTAGGGCGGACCATCACCAATGATGTCTTTATCTTTGATCTAGCTAAAGTGCCTCACCTATTGGTGGCCGGTGCGACAGGTCAGGGTAAGTCGGTGGGGCTCAATGCTGTGATCACCTCCTTGCTTTACAAGAAACACCCCTCAGAGCTTAAGTTTGTGATGATCGACCCTAAGATGGTGGAGTTTAGCATGTATGGCAAGATAGAGAAGCACTACATGGCGAAGCTACCTGAGGAGGATCAGACCATCATCACAGATACCAAGCGGGCTGCCAATACACTCAACTCGCTTTGCCAAGAGATGGACGACAGATATAACCTGCTCACGCAGGCGATGGTGCGCAACATCAAGGAGTACAACGAGAAGTTCACCAATCGCCAGCTCAATCCCGAAAAGGGGCATCGCTATCTCCCATACATTGTACTGATCATTGATGAGTACGGGGATCTCATCATCACTGCAGGCAAGGAGATAGAGACACCGATCACACGACTGGCACAGAAGGCTCGTGCCGTGGGGATACATGCCATCATCGCTACACAACGTCCGACAGCTAGCATCATCACTGGTGCGATCAAGGCTAACTTCCCTGGTCGTCTCGCTTTCCGAGTAACTTCGGCTGTCGATTCTCGCATCATCCTTGATGCAGCCGGGGCTAATAGACTAGTAGGTCGAGGAGACTCGCTCTACTCACAGGGCAACGACCTGGTGCGTGTGCAGTGCGCTTTTGTAGACACTCCAGAGGTGACCGATGTAGTACACTTCATCTCCGACCAGCGTGGATACTTAAGCGCCTACCCGCTCCCAGAGGTGGATGATCCAGATGCTCCAAGCGACAAAGGAGCGCTTGATCCTAACATGCGAGATGAACTCTTTGATGAGGTTGCCTTCCGACTAGTAGCGGAGCAAAAAGCATCGGCCTCCTTCATCCAGCAAATCTTCGCTATCGGATACAACCGTGCTGCCCGTCTCATGGTACAGCTAGAGGCAGCTGGGATCGTAGGACCTCAAAATGGCAGTAAGCCACGTGAGGTCTTGATTAAGAGCAATGACCAGCTGGATCTGCTACTCAACAGCAACCCTGATGACAACTAGGAATGGTGCAATGAAGAGAATACTGACACTACTACTGACGCTGATACTCACCATCACCATGGTGGGAGCACAAGTGCCTGATATAGAGCGTGTCAAGAGACATCTTGATACGACCGATGGGCTAATGATCGAGTACCTCCTAACAATAGGAGACTATGCACAGAGCGGGATCTACTACGGAGCGGGCAAGAAGTTTTACCTCGAAAGCATGGACATTAGGGCTTGGTACGATGGGGGAAACCTCTGGCTCTACGTCGCACAAAATGGTGAGATCAACCTAACGACGCCCCAAGAGAAAGAACTCGGAGAGCTAAATCCCCTACTCTCGCTGGAGTCCTTGAACCATGAGGACTACATGATCGCTCAGAATAATGGCATACTGACAGTGAAACCCAAGAAGAGCGGTAGCAACACCTTTGAGTGGATGAAGGTGGCGATAGACAGCCACAGCAGACCACTTTGGATCGAAGTGAAGGAGCAAGGGCTTGAAGGTCACATCCGTGTGGATATCAAGAAGATACAGAAAGGTAGCTATCCTGAGATGCATGAAAAAGGGTTCTTCTCCTTCGAACCGAACAAACTCCCTGGTATAGAGGTTATAGATTTAAGATAACAATCAGAGACAAACAATATAAATATGGATAATAACGAGCTTAAGACAAAGGTACTGATCATAGGTGGAGGACCAGCGGGATACACTGCGGCAATATACGCCTCCAGAGCAAACCTAGAGCCAATCCTCGTAGAAGGCATGGAGCCAGGTGGGCAACTTACCACTACGACTGATGTAGAGAACTTTCCAGGCTATCCCGAGGGGATCTCTGGTCCGGAGATGATGCTTGAGATCCGCCAGCAGGCTGAGCGTTTTGGGACGGACATGAGGTCGGGAAGAGTGACGAAGATAGATCTTTCTGACCGCCCCTTCAAGGCTGAGATCAATGAGGGCGAGTACACCATCACCGCAGAGACAGTAATTATTGCGACAGGTGCTACCGCTAAATACCTCGGACTAGAAGACGAGGTCAAGTATCGTGGCATGGGAGTGAGTGCATGTGCGACCTGCGATGGATTTTTCTACCGTGATGCAACGGTCGCTGTCGTAGGTGGTGGTGACACAGCGTGTGGCGAAGCTCTTTATCTCGCTTCACTAGCCAAAAAGGTGTACATGCTCGTACGTCGTGATGAACTTCGTGCATCAAAGGTAATGCAAGACCGAGTCCTTGATACTGACAACATCGAGATCCTCTGGAAGCATCAGGCCGAAGGACTCTATGGCGACGGCTCAGTACAGGGCGTACATCTGGTAAAACACCTAGGAGAGCCGGACGAAGAGCACTACGACTTACCTATCGATGGATTTTTCCTTGGTATTGGGCATACCCCAAGAGTTGATTTCCTTGATGGGCAGATAGAGCTTGATGAACTCGGATACATCAAGGTAGAGCCTGGCTTTACCAAGACCAGTGTCCCTGGTGTCTTTGCTGCCGGTGACGTAGCCGATCCACACTTCCGCCAAGCCATCACCGCAGCAGGGAGTGGATGTAAGGCTGCACTAGAAGCAGAGCGCTTCTTGTTGTAACAAGTAAGCTTATATAGAGCAATCATCGCTAGAGAGCCACTAGAGATATAGGACACAGCCATCAGCCCCAAATAGGGGCTTCATACACAACCACGTATTCGCATTTTGCGAATACGTGGTTTTCTATTGTACCTCAACCATTTACGAAAGCCTACTAATGTATTTCATCAAAATCAAGAAAAAAGTTCAATTTTCTTTAAGGGTTTTTGAAGGGGAGCGCGTCTATAAGTAAAGGACAGTCCAAGAAAGAAGAAATGATGCCAACTGATCATACATATTACGAGTCGCTGATAGAGAAGTATCTGACGGGTCAGCTCACTGCAACAGAGGCGGAAGAGCTACAACGATACCTGTCGGAGCGCCCTGAAATAGCAAAGGGACTGCGAAGACGATATAACACCATCTCGCTACTTGTAGCAGCCCCAAGAGAGGGAGACATGAGTAATGGTATGCGAAGCCTAAGACAGTGGAAAAAGTCCACGAAGCAGCAACAATGGAGGAAGCTCTGGATGCAATCGATAAAATATGCTGCTGCAGTGCTAATCATCGTGCTAGGGGGACGCATATACAGCGAATATCGTACTGATCAAGTATTGAGCCAACAAGTGACGGAGGTAGCAGCACCCACAGGACAGAGGTTGCTCTTCACCATGAACGATGGCACAACTATCCACCTCAGCCCCTGCTCAAAGATGACCTTTGATGCACGCTACTCAAAAGGCAAACACCGTAATGTGCGGCTAGAGGGAGCTGCGTTCTTTGATGTGGCACACAATAAGACCGCGCCTTTTAAGGTAGAGACTAAGTGTGGGTATGATGTAGTCGTCACAGGAACACAGTTTTATCTTCAGTCCGATCAGCTATCTCCACTTCACCTATCGCTACTAGAGGGTGGAGTGACTTTGTACTCGGCAAGGGACACCGTACCCCTTACACCTGGAGAGAGCCTGCTCCTACGAGATGGACGACTTGTAAAGAATTTCGAGTCTCTCTCGCAGATAGCAAACCGAAAAGTAGGCATTGTGCAGTATAAGAATACTCCTCTCTCTCAGATCTTTGCAGAGATCGGGCACTGGTATGGGGCAGAGATCATATTTGTCAACGAGGAGCTGAAAGACCGCAGACTTAGTGGTAAGATACGCCAGGGGGACAGTCTTAAGAGCATAGTGGAGGCGGTATGTTGTAGTCTAGGGCTACGCTATGAGATGGTCGGTGAACACACAATTAAAATCGGAGAGTAATAATAACATATTTACAACAACAATCAAAAAACTATTGAACAACAGCTTTATGATGAATCACAACATCAATAAGATTTGGAGTTGGCTTCGACATGCTACACAGAGTCGCTTTAGAGCCACTGTACTCCTACTACTTTTATGTCTCAGCCCATCTTACACACTAGTTTGGGCACAGTCAGGCACTGTTACACTTACCAATACCTCTGTAACCCTTGGAGAGCTAATCGAGAAGGTGGAGGAGCAAACTGGTTGCCTCTTTGTCTTTAATGAAGGACAGATAGATATCTCAGAAAAGATCACTCTTCCAAAAGGGAACTGGGCGCTGAATGAACTGCTAGGTCAGCTTGAAAAAATCACAGGCAAGCGCATCACACATCAAGATAAGTACCTCTCTATCAGCGACAGGACTACGGTTCAAGAGCCAGTAACTAGCGAAATGCACACCATCCGTGGTAAAGTGGTAGATGCTAGCGGATGGGAGGTGATTGGAGCAACCATTAAGATTGAAGACCGGAGTGGAGGAACTGCCACCAACCTGGATGGGGAGTTTGAAATCAAGGCTGCCATCGGAGATATTCTAGAATGCAGCTATGTGGGATTTGCGTCTCAGAGGATCAAGATCACCTCAGCAGATACCCCACTTAATATCGTCATGCAAGAAGATGCTGATCTACTTGACGAGGTGGTCGTAGTGGGCTATGGTGTTATGCGTAAAAGCGACGTAACTGGTGCCATCACGACCGTTGACGGAGGTGATCTGACAAAGCGTGCTACGACTAACCCCGCAGAAGCGCTCCAGGGTAAGGTGGCAGGTGTGAATATCATGAAGAGTGGTGGCAATGCTGGATCTGGGGTGAGTGTAAAGATCCGTGGTGTCAACACCTTTGGCGACAACGAGCCACTCTACATTATTGATGGATTCCCAGGAAACATCAATTCTATCAATCCTCAGGATATCGCTTCCTTGGAAATACTAAAGGATGGTGCTGCAGCTGCTATTTATGGTTCAGTCGCTGCCAACGGAGTAGTACTCATAACTACAAAATCTGGCATCGAGGACGAGATCAAGGTGGAGTTCAGTAGCTACCTCAGCGCTCAAAAGGTGGCGAAGAGGCTAGAATTCTTAAATGCTGAGGAGTACAAACAGATACACAAGTCGATGTACGACAACTTCAACGCTCATGTCTCTTCAGGTGAACAGATAGCACTACCTACATACATCACGCATAACACAGGTGTAGATACTGACTGGCAAGATGCTATGCTTCGTAATGGACTATCTCAGAACTACATGGTAGGTATCCGAGGAGGTGGCTCTAAGGGAAAGTACACAATATCATACAATAGGAGCGATGATAAGGGTATCTTCCTGGGCAACAACTACAGACACGACCTAGCTCGTACAAAGCTGAACCTCAAGAAGGGGATCGTATCAATGGATGCGAACCTGAGCTTTAAGTACACAGCTAGCAGGCAGCCTAGATATAGCCTAAAGGAAATGTACATGATCTCTCCGCTCGTGCCTATCTATGATGAGACTCAAGAGTCGGGCTACGGGCTTACCAACTTCGATGGGCTCCCAAACAACAGAAACGTAATGGCGGACAACGATTATCGTAAACGCCTCAACCAGAAGTACAATACCAATGCCAATGTAGGGTTGACGTTTGACCTTTACGATGGACTCACCTTCCGAACCAGCTACGGCTATAGAGGAGAGCACGAGAAACAATCAGACCACGTGGCTCCCTACGTGGCAGATATCCGCTCAAAGCAGCAGTATACCGAGCACACAGAGTTCTCAGGCTATTGGGAAGAACAGATATTTGACAACGTCCTCAATTACAACTCTCCTACGGGCTCTGACCACTCTTTTGGTGCAATGCTAGGGACTTCGCTTACCAATGAGAAGTACAAGTGGAGTAGTGTCAGTGTCGAGGGCAAGTCTATCACATACAGCGTAGATGAGCATGGCAACCTGGTCACCACTGAGGTGCCAGCCGGTTTCTTAGATCCTAGCTTTGACACTATCAATGCTGGAGAAGGGGGCACCTATAGCGGTGAGGGCACAAGAGTAGACTACCGCAGATTCTCCATCTTCGGGCGCCTCAACTATAGCTATCAGAGCAAATACATGGCTCAGCTGACACTCCGCAGAGACGGCTCATCGAAGTTCGGAGCAGACAGCCGTTGGGGGTACTTCCCATCTGTAGCACTAGGCTGGAGGATCAGCCAGGAGGACTTCTTCCCCGAAGATGGCACCATCTCCGACCTCAAGCTAAGGGCTAGCTGGGGGCGCCTAGGTAATGAGGTGGCACTCGGAAAGTACGACTTCGTATCTCTCATCTCTACTGGAAATACCAAATGGCAAGGCTACGTCACAGGCAAGGGAGAAAACCCTTGGCCAGGTAGCATCTCCAGAGACCTAGAGAACCGCGGACTGAAGTGGGAGACTTCGGATAACAAAAACATAGGACTCGACTTCGGATTCTTCAGAAATAGGCTCAGCGGATCAGTCAACTACTACAATAACGAGACTCGTGATCTTCTGATCACAAAGGTATTACCCCCATCAGCAGGGTTAAATAATCCGACACTCAACGTCGGTCGGATCCGCAACAGCGGTATGGAGCTGGAGCTTAACTGGAATGATGAGTACCAAGGACTGACCTACAACGTCGGGCTCAACGTGAGCACGCTCAAGAACCGCGTTCTAGACCTATCAGACGAGGGACAAGCCATCTATGGCGAGGGGCTCAAGTATGGTACAGAGCATTTCCCAACTCAGACACGCATCGGCGCACCTATCGGTGCTTACTACCTCTATAGGACAGACGGGATCTTCCAGAGCGAAGAGGAGGTAATGGCTCATAAGGGAGAGGATGGAGCTCTCCTACAGCGCAACGCCAAGCCCGGTGACATTAGGTTTGTCGATGTAAACGGTGACGGTGTACTCAACGATCAAGACAAGGAATACTGCGGATCAGGAATGCCTAAAGTTGAGGCAAACCTCTCATTTGGTGCAAATTACAAGGGCATTGACCTCTCACTACTACTCAGTGGTGCATTTGGTCATAAGCTGTACAATGGTAACCGCTACTTTTATGAGGGTATGAACTCAGGCTCCAACTTCCTCAAGTCTACTCTCGAGGCATGGACGCCAAACAACAGAGACACTTCTGTGCCTCGAGCTGTATTCTCAGACCCTAATGGCAACATGCTAGAGTCCGACCGCTTCCTTGAGTCGGGTGACTTCGTGAGATTGCGCCAAGTACAGATTGGGTACGCCCTTCCCAAGAGTCTCCTCGAACGCATTCAGATAGACAACCTAAGATTCTATATCAGCGGAGAAAATCTACTAACCATCACCAAATACTCAGGTATCGACCCTGAGTTCTCTAGAGGCAGTGTGCTCAATACAGGTATTGACAACCTCATCTATCCTTTCACACGTTCGTACACAGTTGGATTGCAATTAACCTTCTAATAGAGACCAAAAGATGTATAATAGATTAACAAAATATATCATAACGGTGCTACTTGCACTTGTGACCACCTCATGCGATAACTTCCTTTCGATTGAGCCTGCGGATCAGCTAACGTCTAATGCCTTTTGGCGTGATGCTAGAGATGCTAATGCTGGAGTAGCAGCAGCTTACTCACAGCTCGAGTACTCCATCGACACCTGGGGCTTTGCTGAAGTCAAGTGGCCTGTCGAGGCATATCGCGAAGATATCGTACTACTAGGTGCCGATGCTACCAACTATCCCAACTGGGTAGAGCTATCTACATTCACCTATACAAATGGCAACTCACAGGTACTAGAGTACTGGAATAATAACTACATCGGTATCAGCTTCTGCAATCAGATCTTGGAGAAGGTCCCCAACATCCCAGCAGAGAAGATCACAGAGCAAGAGCGTAACCAGTACATTGCCGAGGCGCACTTTCTTAGAGCCTACTACCACCTCAAGCTATTGCTCAACTTCGAGGAGATCATTATTCGCGATACCTATATAGTCAACCAGGACCAACTCGAAAAAGGGAACTCTACTAGAGAGGAGACGTGGAACTTTATCATCTCAGATCTGAAGGCTGCGACATCTCTACCAGCAAGCTACGATGCAGAAAATGTTGGTCGCGCTACTTCCGGTGCTGCTAATGCATACTTAGGTCTTTGCTACCTCACGATGGCTTATGAGCAGAGCAACAAGAAAGCAGAGCACCTACAGCAGGCAGTCACACATCTAGATAAGGTGGTAGGTTATACTCTAGAGCCAAATTTCATCAGCATGTTCACTGGAGACAATAAGAACTGCAAGGAGTCTATCTTCGAGCTTCAGTTCTCGATGACTACAGCCAATGGCGCGAACTATCGGACTCAGTTTCACAAGTGGATGGCTGCAAGCGAGCTAGGAGGTTGGGATGAAATCCTACCGAGCGAGATCCTGCTCAATGCCTACAAGAAAGAAGGCAAGATCGCTACTACTGGGCTGTATGACAGCAGGTTCTACGAGACTATATTCTTCAACGATCCTTACTACAACGACGGCTCTGGAAAGATCTTCGGAAAGGATTACAATGATCTCTTTGACAGAGAGAAGCCAGTATTCCGCAAGTTTCTCCCCAACACTGCAGAAGGCATGAAACAAAACTATAGCGCCATCAACATACCACTGATGAGATACGCCAATGTCCTACTGATGAAGGCTGAAGCGCTCAACGAACTCGGCCGGACTGCCGATGCTATACCACTCATCAACCAAGTGAGAGCGGTTCATGGTGATATGCCACCTATCACTGGAACTACTCAGGATGCAGTCAGACTACAGATCGAGCACGAACGGATGATCGAGTTTCCACTTGAAAATTGGCGATGGTACGACCTAAGACGCTGGGGCAAGCTAGAGTCAGCCATGAGAGCTGCAAATAGGAGCAACTTCTCCCTCGCCAAGCATGCATTCTACCCCATACCTCTCGTAGAGGTCAACTCCAACAAGGCACTCACCAACAACTGATGAGGCAACAACTGATGAAGAATATAATCAGCTTCCTTTTAATGACACTTATCGGTACGATGCTGGCCTCTCCACCAGCTCGTGCCGATAAGTACGATCCTCTGGCTTGGCAAGACCCTGAGGTCAATGCTATTAACCGACTACCTATAAGGGCACACTTCGTACCCTTCAGGACAGAGGAGGCGGCAATCACCCAGTCGGAGTTGCCTATTGAGACTAGATTCCTACCCAACTACGAGCAGGAGCGGCGCCAATCCCTAGACGGGACCTGGAAGTTTAAGCTCTACAAGACACCTAGCCTCACTGATGGAGACCATTTCCTACAGGAAGAGAAGTCAAGCTGGCAGGACATTCAAGTACCAGGGAGCTGGGAACTACAGGACTTCGATGCCCCCATCTATACTGATGAGCGCTATCCATTCGCTCCCAATCCTCCATACCTACCAGATGACTACAATCCTGTGGGGATTTATGCGACAACCTTCGACTGGCATGGGGAGGATGGATTAGACCATATCCTCACATTCAACTCGGTAGAGTCTGCCTTCTACGTCTGGCTCAATGACACATTTCTCGGGTACAGCGAGGATAGCCGCCTACCTGCCAGATTTGATGTCACCAAGCTCCTAAAGAGAGGAGAGAATAAGCTGGTATTGAAAGTATTTAGATACTCCGATGGCTCCTACCTCGAAGGGCAAGACTTCTGGAGATATAGTGGAGTCGAGGGGCATGTATACATCACATCTCGTCCCAAGCTTAGGGTAGAGGATTTCCGACTCGATGCGCTCCTATCCGGTGACTACAAGCATGGGATCTTCGATCTCCGTTTTGCTCTTTCTCGTCCTCTCAAGGGAGGAGAGGGGCTGTCCCTAAAAGTGCTTGATCAGTCGGGCAAGGTATTGATACAAGAAGCTGATCTTAAGGAGGATAGATACCAAACCACTCTATCTTCCATTCATCCATGGTCCGCAGAGGCTCCACACACCTACCGGATGGTCATGACCATTAAGGATGCTAATGGGAGAGAGCTGGAGTCATTCTGCCACTCCTTTGGTTTCCGAAGTGTGGAGATGCGACAAGGCATGCTACACGTCAATGGCAAGCCAATCACCATCAAGGGTGTCAATAGGCACGAGCATGACCAGCACACAGGTCGTACCATTACAGTCGAGAGTATGGTAGAGGATATTAGGCTGATGAAGAGCTTTAATATCAACGCTGTACGCAATAGCCATTATCCCAATCGTGCTGAGTGGTACCAACTCTGTACCGAGCTGGGGCTATACCTGGTAGACGAAGCCAACCTAGAGAGTCACGGGATGGCATTCCATGAGGATAAGACACTAGCCAACTATCCAGAATGGGAGAATGCCTTTAGAGAGCGGGTGATGCGCATGCTTGCCTACAATCGCAACTATACCCCCATCATTATCTGGTCATTAGGCAATGAGTCAGGCTATGGCAGACACTTCGAGACCATGTACCAGGAGCTCAAGGCAGCCGACCCTACAAGACCCGTGCAGTATGAAGGAGGTGGGTTCGACAGCATCTCCGACATCTATGCTCCGATGTATGCTCGGATCTGGCGCCTCCACCAGCATGCCAATCAGATACAAGATAAGCCTCTGATCCTCTGCGAGTATGCTCATGCCATGGGCAATAGTGTAGGCAACTTACAGGACTACTGGGATCTCATCTACAAGCATGACCAGTTGCAAGGTGGTTTCATCTGGGACTGGGTCGACCAGACCTTTCGCATCAAAGATGAGGCAGACCGAGACATCTGGGCGTATGGTGGCGATCTTGGCTTTGTAGGAGTGCCCAACGACTCTAACTTCTGCGCTAATGGACTGCTGGCTGCTGATAGGACCCTAAAGCCTCACATCTGGGAGGTGAAGAAAGTCTATCAGAGCATCCACTTTACCCCTATTGACTTCCACCCCGGGGCGATTGAGGTCAAGAACGGTTATGACTTCATTACGCTTGATGACTATTACTATAAGTGGGAAGTCACCGAGGACGGCGTCACTGTCCACGAGGGATCAGGAGTGTTCCCTACCCTCCTCCCAGGTGACTCTTGGCAACTCCGCATACCACTCGAGGAGGTCAAGAGAGATGATAATAAAGAATACTTCTTAAATATCTCTGCACATTACAAGGACTCAACGCTACTGATACCGAAGGGACACACCATTGCTAGAGAGCAGTGGCTCATACAACCATCGAGGCAAGTAGCATGGAGAGCAAAGGGGAAGTCTGCTCTTAAGCTAGAGAAGTCCCCATCAGCGTACTTACTCATAGACCCTTATACCAATAGCAAAGTAGGCTTTGACCGTACCAATGGTAGTCTCACCTCCCTACAGCACAAGGGCCGAGAGCTACTGCTGCAAGGGTTGAGACCTAACTTCTGGCGACCGCTCACAGACAACGATGTCGCCAATGGTACACCTGAGCGTTGCCAAACTTGGAAAGAGATCGAGAAGCAACTGGTACTGAGGGAATTTACAGTTCAAGAGACAGATGGAGGTCATCAACTGATTGCCAAATACAACCTCCCGAATCAAGAGTCTGCTCTCACCATCACTTATATCGTAGAGAGTGCGACCAAAATAAAGGTAAAGGTACACTTCACGCCAGGCAAACTCACGCTACCAGAGCTACCTCGCTTCGGTGTTTACCTACAATTACCGAGCGAGCTTGATCAGATGGAGTGGTATGGCAGGGGGCCACACGAGAGCTATGCAGATCGCAAGAGCTCAGCCTTTGTCGGGCGGTACAAATCTAGCGTCCGACGCGACTTCTATCGCTATCCTAGGGCACAAGAGACTGGGAACAAGTGCGATGTGAGATGGTTTGAGCTGTCAGATGGCAAGCTCGCCCTTAGAGTTAGGGCAGGGGCAAAACCTCTAAGTATGAGCGCGTTGCCATTTAGGCAGAGTGCTCTTGATTATGTACCTTACGATATCGAGCGCAAGCATGGTGGTAGTGTAGAGCTTGAGGAGCTGGTTTGGCTTAATATCGACTACCGCCAGATGGGCGTGGGTGGTGACAATACATGGGGCGCACGCGTGCACCCTGAGTACTCCATTGTGCCGCAAGAGATGAGTTATGACTTTGAGATTGAAGTTTATGAGAAGTAAGAGTTTATCACTGGTCCTCCTCGGGGCACTACTGCTCGGGAGCTGTGTGGGAGAGAAGAGCTCCACTGAGGAGGCGCCAGCCGTAAGCCGGAATGATAAGCAGTTTAGCCGTATCCTCGAGGTAGACCAAACCCCGATAGAAGCTGGGGAACCACTCCGTGGGTTCTTTAGCGATCAAGGGAGTTGGATGGGCTTCACCCACCCAGATGAGGCGCAAGAGTTATTCGGCTTCTGTGGTCCTTTCTCGCTTCGCTCCTATGAGTGGATGGCTAAGTCGCTCACCAACATCACACTAGCTTCGGGTGAAGCAGCAGCGGAAGTGAAGCGGGAGTACTTCCCTGGTATCCTCCAAGTCAAGGGAGTATTCGGAGACGATGTGGAGGTAACACAGGAGCTTATCTTTGCCGACAGCGAGGTGGCACTCCTGCGTGTCAGTAGCTCAAGACCTGTAGATCTCTTACTACAAGGTAGCACACTCGCAGCTGAGGATATTAGCCTCAGCACAAGTGGGTTGCAGTTAAGTGCTAGCAATGAGCGCCTCTACCTACTCCTACCCGAAGAGGCAGGTGCAGTGGAGCTATATGAGGGTGGCTATCAGGTGCCAATTACTCTGGAGGAGCCTACCACCCTTGCCATAGTCCAGGATCGCACCCATCGTGACCTTGAGCTGGTACGTGCTATGATGGACGATAGCGATAAGCTCTTCGCTGACAACGAAGTACGATGGGATGGCTACCTATCTGCGGTACTGCGGGAGGGGATGCCGGAGGGCTTCGACCGCATCGCTGCCAAGTCGATCGTCACACTCATCTCCAACTGGGTCGCACCGGAGGGCGATCTCCCATACGATGGCATCATTCCTAGCCATGCCAAGGGCTACTTCGTGGGGCTGTGGGCATGGGATACGTGGAAAGAGGCGGTAGCCACTGCTATGTTCGCTCCGGATCTGGCAAAAGAGCTCATCTACTCGATGCTCGTCTTCCAAGACGAGCTAGGCATGGTGGCTGACTGTGTATATGCCGATGCGAGCGAAAACAACTGGCGCAATACCAAGGCGCCACTCACCGCATGGGCAGTAGAAGCTGTGTACAAAGCCACGGGGGATAAGGAATTCTTGGCAGACGTCTTCCCTCGACTGGTGAAGTATCACAACTGGTGGTACGACTACAGGGATGTCGATGGCAATGGCATCTGCGAGTTTGGCTCTACCGATGGCACACGGATAGCAGCGGCATGGGAGAGCGGGATGGACAATGCTGTCCGCTTTGACCACGCCACAATGCTCCCGACAAAGGGAGGGCAGGCATCTCTCGATCAGGAGAGTGTCGACCTCAATGCCTTCTTGATACTAGAGCGCGAACTACTAGCAGCCTTTGCTAAGATCCTAGATGAGCCGTTCAAAGAACGGGGTATCACGGTAGCGGAGTTTAGGGAGTACTTCTTCGACCCTGCTGATGGCTTCTACTACGATCGCAAAGTAGGTGGCGGAGACTTCATACGCGTCCAGGGCTGTGAGGCGTATGCCCCGCTGTGGACAGAGCTTGCCAGCGACGATCAGTTCGGGCTTATGCTCCCGCTCCTCAATGATGAGCAGAAGTTTGCCACACATGTCCCCTTCCCCACTCTTGCAGCTGATCACCCCGGCTATGCCTACAACGGCTATTGGCGTGGCCCTATCTGGGTCGATCAGAGCTACTTTGCCATTAGTGGGCTGAGGAGGTATGGGGAGGCGAAGCTCGCTGATGATTATACCGAGCAGCTATTTGAGCATCTGCAGGGTGCCAAAGAGATGGGTCCTCTGTGTGAAAACTATGACCCTCTGACTGGCGAACAGCTCCAAGCAAGGCACTTCAGCTGGACTGCAGCTCACTTGCTATTTATGTACAAAGAGTACCAGACGACGCCGGATATGTAATCCGGTACCAAGCAAATACGAGACCCTGAACTTAGAAAATCTAAGACCGGAACTTCGACTCATCTAAGTTGGGAACTTAGATACATCTAAGACCGGAACTTAGATTTTCTAAGTTCGGGGTCTAAATTTATGCTTCTTATCACATATTTATGTGGGATCTACCTCCAGCTTTATGAAAAGTGCGGAAAGAATATTATATTGAGCCCCGTTTTGATCTGGGCATCATTAGGCAGAAAAAGTTTATCAACTTGACATAGTATTAGAATAAAAGAATGTTCGCAATCATAGGTATATTACTGGCAGGGCTACTTGTCGGTTGGCTCCTCAGAGCACACTCCTTGAAACCAGTAGGTAAGGTGATAACGGTCTTGGTCTTCTTGCTCCTCTTTGCCCTCGGGCTTGAGGTCGGTAGCTCCGAAGAGGTGGTACAAAACCTCCCCGAGCTCGGAGGTGCTGCACTCGCGATCGCCATCTTTGCAATCCTCGGCAGCGTGCTCTTAGCATGGCTACTCTATCGATGGGGGCGTAAGAAAGGGCAAGAGGAATCATGAGGGACAACCTGCTCCTAGTCGGCGTCTTTCTTGTCGGCATCATCCTAGGCAGGCTCAACCACCTTCCTCTCGATGTACAAGGAGGGCAGTTGGTGCTCTATCTGCTCTATGCGCTGATGTTTTGCGTAGGTCTCTCTATCGGCAATGACAGTGAGACCTTGAAGAGCTTTCGGAAGCTACCTATACGGATCTTACTGCTACCATTCCTGACCATTGCAGGATCCTGGCTAGGAGGTACGGTAGCGGCATTGATCTTAAAGCAATCTGTAGCCTCAGGGATTGCCCTCTCCGCCGGGCTCGGATACTACTCACTGTCGAGTGTGATCCTGACGGAGGAGCTGGGGATAACCGTGGGCACCATAGCACTTCTAGCCAATATCATACGCGAACTCATGGCAATTATACTCAGTCACCCCTTCGCTAGCTGGTTTGGGCCTTATGCCCCTATCGCAGCAGGAGGTGCAACGACGATGGACGTCACACTGCCATTTATCTTGAAAGCATCAGGACAAGAGTACCTAGTGCCCTCTATCTATCACGGTTTTATCTGTGATCTTAGCGTCCCATTTTCAGTGACTTTCTTTGCTTCATTGGTAACGCTCTAGGGGCTTATCCATGGCAGGGGAAATGATCATAACTCATTAAAAAGCAGATCGCTCACTTAATCTCTAACAAGAAAGAAACAAGTCATGAAAGATACACTGCTCCTAGCAGGCATATTTGCACTCGGCATCATCTTTGGTCGCTTCGACCTACTCCCCATCGACTTAGCTGAGTCAAACATAACACTTTACCTACTCTACATGCTCATGTTTTGCGTAGGTCTGTCGGTCGGAAGTGATAGTAAGATGTTTGAGAGCTTCCGTAGCCTACCCAAGCGACTTCTATTCCTCCCTATCCTCACAATGATAGGGACTATACTCGGCGGTGCACTCGCCGCTGCAGTCTTGGTCAAGCCCCTCTTTGCCACACTCACTATTTCAGCAGGGCAGGGCTGCTACACGCTCTCAGGTCTTATCGTGACTGAGGAGCTTGGAGTGACGCTAGGGATGATCGCTCTGCTCTCCAATGTCTTTCGCGAATTGATGGCCATACTATTCAGCAACCCCCTAGCTCGCTGGTTTGGGCCATACGCTCCCATTGCTGCCGGTGGCGCGACGACCATGGAGGTGCCACTGCCATTTATCCTAAAGAGCTCAGGACAAGAGTACTTGGTACCCTCTATATATCACGGAATTGTCTGCGACTTGAGCGTACCCCTACTGACCACATTTTTCGCCTCACTTGTCTGAGGCAGTCCCGGGTCTTAGGCGTTTACGGATACGGGCAATCAGATTGGGTCGGTACTTCTTTGCCGCATCACGGAGGAAGCTCTCAATATGTCTCCGCTTCTTATCCTCTGTGATCTCTAACATCGGGATCATGATGCCGGTCTCCTCTACATTGGAAAATCCCGCATTGAGACTGACATCGAAGACCATAAGAGAGGAGGACAACCCGATATAGGCATTGACTAGAGGAGGGATATTGACACCTAGGTCGCGCACCGCCTTATTGAGAGCTTTGTAGTCCGCCTTTGCATCCTCTCCTTTGATCACCTCAGCTAGCTCCTCTACTGGGGTCTCGTAGGGAACCGGATAGAGAGCATGCATGAGATCGACCTCCGACCTAAAGTGAGTGTTCATATAGTAGATGATGAGATCGCGTGCCTGGCGATTGTAGTCCTTATACATCGTCACCTTGCCAAAGAAATACTCGTACTGGTCGTGTATCAAGATCAACGCTCCTAGCCCGTCCCAAAGGTTGTCAAGGGCAAAGATCGACTTAGGTCTCAACCCAGCCTGCTGGTAGTCCACTCGGACAAAGCTCCGACCCAGCTCGATGCTCCTAGGAAGATACTCCTTGAGGAAGAGGTCGGAGTAGTCAAAGATCTCACTACTAGCGAGCATCGTCTTGCCATCCTTTACCTTTACATCTCCACCAAGCATATAGCGATAACCGCCTAGAATTATGTGCTCCTCTGGATCCCAGACAATCAGCTGATAGTACCCATCGGGATCAAGGTCAAACTCATCGATGTCAGCAGGTTTCCCAGTGCCACCTCCGTAATACCTAAAGGCTTCCTCACGCAACCTCCCAAGTTCGAGCATCGTATTGGGCGCCTCCTGTGCGCGAAATGTGTATAGCTCATTGCCCGCTCTATTAGTCTTGCGCAGCAGGTGTTGCTCCGAAAGTTCGGCTTTGATGATAGCCGGATCAATGGGGGCTATAAGGTCTTGATAGTTGTCAGGATGTTTCATATTGAGGTGGTTCTTAGTGTTTTTCTTTCTTCGACACGAGCAACTCCTTTGGCTCATTGGCATATCGCTCTGGATAGTTGTAGATCTCTTGATAGACGCGATCGGCAAAGGCATGAATGGAAGTGCCAGACGGGAGATCCTCAGGAGCAATGGGCTCTCCGACGTATATCCGATAGTGCTTGCCCTTGGAGTGAACAAACTCAGAAGGGAGTAGGATCAACTCGTAGTTAAACTTCACACCCATCCGCTTGCGTCTATTAGCCCAGTTGTAGAAGCGGTCGCTATTGACTCCATCGAAGTACAGAGGTACCACGGTACGTTGACTTCTCTTTGCCATACGTACAAAGCTAACATGCCACTCAGTATCGCGTATCTCTCCGTTCTCTAGCCTAGAGCAGAGACCAGCAGGAAATGTAAAGACCTGCTTATCCGACTGAAGGGCTTCTTCGATCATCTTGTGTCTATCACGCCCCTGAGTGCCATATTTATTGACCGGAACAAAGACATCGGAGAACTGTTCTAGGTTAAGGAGCACATCATTTACTAGGAGTGCGATGTTACCATCATAGTACCTGCCTAGAAGCGAGGTGTATATGATGCCATCCGCACCTCCGAGGGGATGATTAGAGACGAAGAGGCAACGCTCCTCCTTAGGTGGCAACCTATCTGCTCCTATCACCTCAACCGACTGGTCTAGCTCCTCAATGAGCCGGTCAGCAGCATCCACTCCGCTCATATCTTTGGTGAGGGTATGAAGCCTATTAAGTTCATCTTGTTCAATCAAGCGTTCGAGCCACTTGAAGACGAAGTTGGGCATATAGCCTTTGTACTTCTGACGTATGACCTTTTTTATATCTATCAGTTCCACAGCTTTGTTCTATTTGTATCACTAAGTCCCTGTTGCTTAAAGAAGTTGCGGGTGCGCACTTCGTCTTGGGTCAACTGCTGCTTCAGCTCTTCCAAGGTGCCAAAACGAATGTCTCCACGTAGATAAAGGCGGAGATAGACCTCTATCTCTTCGCCATAAATGTCCCCCTTAAAGTCTAGCAAAAATGCTTCAAAACGTTGCTCGCCCTGCATTGATCCTGTGACTGTCGGGCTACTCCCGAGATACCCCATTGCTTTGTACTGCTCTCCGCCATACATCACCTCTGCGATGTAGACCCCAGTCTTGGGCAGAAGCACCTCAGCGTCATCGAGAAATAGGTTGGCAGTGGGATACCCGATAGATCTACCGATCTGACGCCCTTTAGCCACCTCGCCCTCCAGAGAGTAGGGTCTCCCGAGCAACCGCTCTACAGCTAAGAAGTCACCAGCTGCTAGGGCAGTCCGTATCGCACTCGAGCTAACGGTGACCTCGCCATCTATGACAAAGGGCTTTACCCTCCTTAGCGTCAAACCCATTGCTCGGATCTGCGTGTCAAACTCTTCCTGACTTAACCTCTGGCTATTATGACCAAACCTATTGTCATAGCCCAATACTAGCTCATTCAGTCCTAGCTCTATCAGGGGTTGAAGAAACTGTTCGGCGCTCATCTCAGATAGAGCTCGATCAAACGTGAGTACCAGTAAAAAATCCGCTCCCGCGGCTCTTAAAAGTCGCAGACGCTCAGCTTGAGAGGTGAGGAGAGGCACCTGACCGCCATCGCCTCCCAGGACTCTGCTCGGGTGCTCATCCATGGTGATAATCACGGAGCGCTTATTGCCTTTCTCCGCCTCTTGGAGCAGCGTTTTGATCAACGATTGATGTCCTTTGTGGACCCCATCAAAGAAGCCCACTGACACCACCAACTGTTCGTTTGATCCTAGTTCGGACTTCAACTCATCTATGCTATGCAATACCTTTGTCATCACACCTACTTATCTGATCCATAGCTGGGGGTCTAGCTTGGTTCTTTCTTTCCACAGCTGGAAGTGCAACTTGGTAGCTCCACCCAGCGCAGGGTCACTGTAGAGTTTACCCAGTGCCTGTCCGGTAGAGACTTTGTCGCCTGTCTTGACGTATACAGTTGTAAGATTGCTGTACACGGTAAGGTAGTTACCGTGCCGAACGATGACTGAATTGTCATACCCCTCTACCACAAAGATCTTGGTTACGACCCCATCAAAAACAGCCCGAGCCTCCGCTCCCTGTGCACCTTGGATGTCGATACCACTGTTATTCACCCTGACATTACGCAAACCCTCCGGTGAATAGATGCCAAAAGGTGCTATCACTGTATAGTACCCTGAGATCGGAGCTGGGAGTTTCCCCCTATTCTCTGCAAAATTACTAGAGAGCTTAAGCTCAGCCTCCGTCATTGCATAGCCCCCCTTGGTAGCAGCCTGGCGAGTTGCCTTGCCGGTCTGTCCTTTTTGCTTCCGAGCTGCCTCCTCAGCTGCAGCGATCTCCCGAGCTATCTGTTGCTCAATCTGCTTATTGAGTGCCGCTGCTTGGGCTCTCTGACGCTTCAGCTCCTGCTGAAGCTCCTTCTCCTGCCCCCTAAGCTCTTTCACTTTAGCTCTGCTCTTGCTCCGATCGTTCTCCAGGTTTGCCTGCTCCTCCTTACGGCTCGTCAAAAGCACCTCCTTCTGCTCTTTCTGTGCCTCCAGATTCGCTTTCTCCCTATCAAGCTCCTCCCTCAAGGCACGGAGTTTCTCCCCCTCCTTTTTCTGCCAAGTAGCATACTCAGCGAGGTAACGAGCCCGCCTTAGCCCTTGCGCGAAGTCCTCTGCGGAGAGGATAAATAACAATTGATCCTCCGTCTTGGTGCGACGCTGCATCGCACGAATAGAGGAGACGTAGCTCTTCTGACGCTTCGCAAATTGCTCTTCGAGCTCAGCTATCCTCACTTGAAACTCAACTATCTGCGACTCAGTCACCTTGATCTCTGCCTCTAGGGTCTGTATGATCTTCTCTCTCGACCGTATCTGGCTCTCTAGGAGCTGAAGCTGCTGGAGACTGCTCTTTGCATCCGTAGAGGCTTTCTTAAGCAGTTGATTGACCCGCTCGATGCTCTCTAGGATACTCTTACGCTGGCGCTCCAGTTTCTGTACGGCTGCAGACTTCGGGGGCGTCTGAGCCATAAATGGCTGAACCACAAAGAGTGTCAACACCAAGAGCAACGGGATATATCGCCACACACACTTCATTCTCTGAAACTCCTAAGTATTTCTTGTATGGTCAACCTCTGATACCTACTTGGTAGCTCAGTATCAGGCTGTTGGCTCAGCTCCCTGCGCAGGTCATCCAGCTCTACCTTTAGCCTCATTTGCTCCATCTCCCGCTCTGAGATGAGCGTCAGGGTCACATCAGTCTGGCGAGCAACCGGAGTGGCAAAGAGAGGACCATCGAGATACTCGTGTGCGCCATATGCGACACGAATCTCACCGACATTGGGTATCCGGAACTGGCTCTCTACCAAGACTAGTGCCGGACTGAAGAGGTGCACCACAAGCGCCCCACTTCGTCTGTCCCTCTCCTCAAAGCGGTAATAACGGCTATCGCGAGCGAAGTCCATCTGTCGCAGAACCCCAACTCCACTGCCATGGAGGAGCGAAAAGGGCTCTTGCTGAGCTATACTCTTGAGGATGGCGACATCAAAGCCTGTCACCCCCGTTGCTGTCTGATACAATAGCGAGGGATCCTCTGCCGTGAAGCCTCTCCTATTGATCCTATCCAAGATCACTAGGTGCTCCTCACTCACTGTCATCCTAAGCGCCTCCACAAGTCCTAGAGGGCGCACGGAGAGGACAAAGAGGCTATCACGAGCTAGCGACCATCGCATCGGACTCGAAAAGTTGGTCTTGCCATCGCTATTCATCGTAATGGTCCCCTTTGCATCTACCACCACAGGAGCCGAGAGGTGGCTATAAGCCTTAAGGAACTCCCTCTTCGAGAGTGTAGGAAGTGCCGCTGTGGTGCCACTAGTGACCCGCTTCTGAGTACCACACGAGGAGGCAACTCCAGCCACCAGAAGTAGGAGCGACAACCACCCGAGGAGTGTATATTTACTTACTGCACGTCTCATTGCTCCAGCTCGCTCTTATCCATCATCTCTCGCAACTGCGCCATCTCGATAGCAATCTTATCTGCATCTCCCCCAGCGTCAAGAGCATTCTGCCACGCTTCGATTGCCCCATGGTAGTCCTCCAGCGCTACCAGTATAAGGGCATAATGCTCGTAGTAGAGAGGATCGGGCTCCTCCATCTGCTCTAGCGACTTCTCCATATATAGGCGCGCCAAGGTATATGCCTCCCTCAGGTAGAGGATCCAAGCATAGGTATCAAGGGCATGAGGAGAGTCATCTTGGGACATCTGTACTGCGCGACGTGCGAGCTCCTCAGCCCTCACCAAGTCTTCCCTTGTCCCGCGATTGGCAAGCCCATAGGCGTAGTTATTATAAGCCAATGGGTTAGGATAGGTGATCGCTATTTCATAGTAGTGCTGTGCCTCCTCCCAGTTGTCCTCCTCCTGCTCCATGTCAGCCTTGATGAGCGCTATCATCCCATACCTTTGATCGCTCCTTGGCACCAGCTCGATCGCTTGGTTTACCCTATTCACATGTGCAATCGTATCGCCCTGCTCTAACGACAAAAAGATAGCAGATAGCTGTATCAAGCCATCCTCTGGTAGAGCGTTGAGCCCATGCCCGAGCACTTCCTCTATCTGGCTAGCAATAGACTCATCATCGACCTCAGACATCAGTTGCTCTATGAAATAGTGATAGGGCTCCTCGAGCTGTGTCTCTCGCCTCACCAGATCCATAAAGAGCGTCTCTGCCTGTATCGAGTCTCCTACGAAGAAGTGCTCAATAGCAAGCCCCCTCACCAAGAGATCGGTCTCAGGGAGGAGCTTAATGATCTCCTCCTCTACCGGCATCAAATAGGGCAATAGTTCCGTCACAGACTTCGCTCCTCTCCGTGCTGAGAGGATTAAGTCAGAGATCATCTCTTGCGTCGCCCCTTCACTCTTGGCAACCTCTAGTATCAGATCCACCGCTTCTTGGTATCGCCCTTGTTGGGCATAAGAAGAGACCGCAACCTCCCTGATCATAGGATTGTCTGGTATTCGCTCAAGCGCTCTCCCGATCACTTCTATTGCCTTGTCAGCCTCAGCCCAATCAGTATAGAGGGCAATCATATACGAATAGGAGGTGGGATCTTTGGGGTTTTCCGACATGTGCTCCTCAAGTAGTTGTATCGCCTCCTCTCGCCTATCCAGCGACACCAATAGGCTCACCTCACGATAGATGATTTCGGGTCGCTTGGCATGTCGCTCGTTGTACTCTTTGATCCGTCGTAGTGTGCTGAGGGCAAGCTCTTCCTGTCCGGACTCCTCATAAATGGAGACCAGCGCTCCAAGGATCTGTATGCTATTGGGATCTTTCTCTAGGAGCTTAAGTGCGGTCTGCTCCGCCACATCATAGTCTTTACTCTCCACAGCAAGCCCGAAGAGGTCCATACCGATGTAAAGGTCGTTGCCCGAATTGGCAAAGGCGGTCTCAAGCATAGAGAGACCGACAGCCGGCTGATTGAGCCACAAGCCGTACACCTTGCCCAGCTCAGAGAGCACAGCGGGGTTATCACCATCCACCAGGCTCGCCATCCAGAGCAGATTGATACGCTTGGAGAGCTGGGTAGGGTCTTGCTCATTGACCTGCATCGCCCTATTGTAGAGACGCTCAAAGAGCAAAGTCTCATCCATAACCCGATCGGTGCTCTCTTGTGCCTTCAGAGCAGGAGAACTCAGTATGAGTGTGATGAATAATAGTGCAACCCACCCCTTATATATCGATTTGTACCTGCAGAACATTCTAATAACCTCTCTCACGATCTCGATTACGATCCACCCCCTTTTAGCTGTAAAGATACGAATTTCTGCCACCTATTGAAAAGGCACATCCCCACCCCCTACCCTCATTAGTTTCAAAGTACTATCTATTAGAAAAGGAATTTATAGATAACCTCCCTAGGAGCTTCTCTGAAACGCAGACCCCAACTTCGGTTCGTCGGAGTTCGGAACTTAGATTTGCCTAAGACCGGAACTTAGATCGATCGAAGTTGGGAACTTAGATTTTTTAAGTTCGGAGGTCAGGGAGCCTCTAGCTAAGAGGGCGCACCAGAAGAGGTGACTGAGGAGTGCTTCTTTATCTACAACAAGGCACCGCCCGAGTGGCATTTCGATTACTATTTTGATATCATATAAGGGTCTTTAGTATCCGTAGGTGGTCATTCAAAAAAGCGAGCCATGCAAGTGATTACTTGCACGACTCGCTCGTCTTTGATCCTATGGATACTTATCTATTATGCATCGATGCGTGCATAGGTAGCGTGCTCCTCGATAAACTTTCGTCGGGGCTCCACCTCCTCGCCCATCAGGGTAGAGAAGATGATATCAGCCTCAGAAGCACTCTCCAGCTTTACCTGCTTCAAGAAGCGCCGCTCGGGATCCATGGTCGTCTCCCATAGCTGATGGTGGTCCATCTCACCGAGACCCTTGTACCGCTGAGTGACGATCTGCGACTCGTCTCCATTGGCATACTTCTCAATGAAAGCAGCCCGGTCGGCATCGGTCCAGCAGTACTCCTCGATGTTGCCCTTCTTGCACTGATAGAGCGGTGGAGTGGCTAGATAGACATACCCCTTCTCGATCAGTGGGCGCATGCGACGGTAGAAGAACGTCAAGAGTAGTGTCGCAATGTGGCTGCCGTCGACATCGGCATCCGTCATGATGATAATCTTATGGTAGCGCAACTTATCTATATTCAACGCCTTAGGATCCTCCTCAGTACCGATGGTCACCCCTAGCGCAGTGTACATCGTCGCGATCTCAGCATTCTCCAGGATACGGTGGGGCATAGCCTTCTCCACATTGAGGATCTTACCACGCAGTGGAAGGATCGCCTGGTACTTTGAGTCTCGACCCTGCTTCGCCGTACCTCCTGCCGAGTTACCCTCTACTAGGAAGAGCTCACACTTCTCAGGATTCCTACTGCGACAGTCCGACAACTTACCTGGGAGACCGGCCGAGAACATCGGGCCCTTGCGCTGTACCAACTCCCTCGCACGCCTTGCTGCCATACGTGCCTTAGCGGCTAGCACCACCTTATCAACGATCTGCTTAGCCTCGCGAGGATGCTCCTCGAGATAGTTGGTAAGAGCCTCGGAGACAGCCTTATCCACAGCGCCTGATACTTCGGAGTTACCTAGCTTTGTCTTGGTCTGACCCTCAAACTGCGGCTCAGCGACACGTATAGAGATGACCGCTGTCAGCCCCTCGCGGAAGTCATCGCCCTCTACCTCTACCTTCTCCTTCTCCAGCACTCCCGACTCGTCGGCATAGCGCTTGAGGGTACGGGTGAGCGCACGGCGGAAGCCCGTCATGTGCGTACCGCCCTCGATGGTATTGATGTTATTCACGTAGGAGTAGACGTTTTCGTTGAAGGTGGTATTATAGGTCATTGCCACCTCTACTGGTACCTCTCCGTCGTCATTCCTCATGTGTATCACCTCGCCATCTAGGAGCGACTCCTTGCTAGAGTCGATATAAGTAACGAAGTCCTTGAGCCCTGACCCAGAGTGGAATGACTCTCTCAGAGGATCGCCATTCTCGTCGCGCTGACGATAGTCAGTGATCGTAAGACGCAGACCTGCATTGAGAAATGAGAGTTCTCTCATTCGCTCCGAAAGCAGCTTATAATCAAAGGTAGTGACCGTAAAGATGGTATCATCCGGCAAGAACCGAATCGTCGTACCGGTACGATCGGTAGTACCTACAGTCTGGACATCAGCCTGAGGTACCCCCCGCTTGTACTCCTGCATGTAGATATGATCATCGCGGTATACCTCGACCCTCATATTGGTCGAGAGCGCATTGACACAAGAGACACCCACACCATGTAGTCCACCAGAGACCTTGTAGGATCCCTTGTCGAACTTACCACCAGCGTGGAGCACGGTCATTACCACCTCCAGTGCGCTCTTGCCCATCTTCTCGTGTATATCTACTGGGATACCACGGCCATCATCGTGCACAGTGATAGAGCCGTCTTCGTTGATCTCCAGCTCTATGTGCGTGGAATAGCCTGCCATCGCCTCATCAATGGAGTTGTCCAAGACCTCGCTAACGAGGTGGTGCAAACCCTTGACACTGATGTCACCGATGTACATGGCAGGGCGCTTGCGCACTGCTTCTAGACCCTCTAGTACCTGAATATTCGACGAGTCGTAGTGACCATCAGCCCCCTGTGGAGCTCCGCTCAGCTGCATCTCATCTTCTCGATGTTTCTCTTCACTCATGCTTATCAACTACTTAATCTATATGCTTTTAGACAGCTTTTTAGAGTGCATCTCGATGGGCACTCCCTCCGCTGTGCATCTATATTTCTTATCACACAAAGATAACGATTTTTGTCCAACTTACCTAAGCAAATAGCGACCCTGATACCCTGTGTCGAGCGGGTCTCCGCGGTAGCGTCAAAAGGCACTTATCAGAAATTATACTTAAATTTGTGCTCTACTTATACACAAATAAGAGCAAAACGTGCTATGAAGATCCCGATGAATGTAAGCCTGCCCTCCAACAAATACGGACGGAGGCTCTTTCGATACTTCAGGTCGCCTATGGAGGACGACTCCTCCATTGTCATCAAGGAGGTGAATACCAAGGCAGAGCTGAAGACCTTCGTCGAGTTTGAACATAAGCTATACAAAGGCAATGACTACTACGTGCCATCTCTGCTGGAGAGCGAGCTCGAGACTCTGGACCGCGAGGTGAACCCTGCCTTTGAATACTGTGACGCTATCTACTTTCTCGCATACAGGGGAGACGAGGTGGTGGGTCGTATCGCAGGCATCTGCAACTACAAGGCAAATGATATATGGAACCAAAGTCAAGTGCGCTTTGGGTGGTTTGACTACATCGATGACCTCGCTGTCTCTCAGAAGCTTATGCAAGCTGTCGAAGAGTGGGGTCGCGAGAAAGGCTGTGAGGCGGTCCACGGTCCGATGGGCTTTACCGACCAGGACAAGGAGGGCATGCTCGTAGAGGGCTTCGACCAGCTAGGCACCATGATTACCTACTACAACTACCCCTACTACATCCGCCATATGGAGTACATGGGCTTTGAGAAGGATACCGACTGGGTCGAGTACAAGGTCTACGTGCCATCGAGCATACCGGAGAAGCACATCAGAATGGGCAATATCGTGCGGGAGAAGTACGGTCTTAGGGTGGTTAAGTTCCGGAAGAAAAAGGAGATCATGCCTTATGCGAGAGATATCTTTTATCTACTCAACGACACCTACAAGCACCTCTACGGTTATGTAGAGCTGACTGATAAGCAGATCGATCAGCTGGCGGGGCAGTACATCAACTTCCTACAGCTGGATTTTTGTAGCTTCATAGTACGAGAGGCGGACAATGCACTTGTCGGATTTGGTATCACGATGCCCAGCATGAGCCGAGCTCTGCAGAAAGCTAAGGGTAAGCTCTTTCCCACTGGCTTCATACACCTGCTCAGAGCGGTCAACGCCAAGCGACCTGAGGTGGTGGATATGCTGCTGATATCCGTGGCTGAGGAGTATCAGAATAAGGGGGTCAATGCCCTCATATTTGAGGATTTGATACCGATCATGAATAAATACCATGTACGCTATCTGGAGAGCAACCCGGAACTCGAGACTAACGCAAGTGTATCGCTCCAATGGAAATACTTCAAGAGAGTGCGACACAAGAGGCGACGCGCGTATATCAAAGAGCTGGACTGAGAATAGGAGAGAGTAGAGAATGACAATAGACGAGAGGGAGAAAGACGACACACTAGACCTGAAGAGAGCTACAGAGAAGTACAATGAAGACTCTGTAGCTACTCTAAAGCCGATGGAGCATATACGGCTCCGACCCGGCATGTACATCGGAAAGCTAGGAGATGGCACTGCCAAGGACGACGGCATCTATGTCCTACTTAAGGAGGTGATAGACAACTCTATCGATGAGTATACCATGGGGTATGGCAAGTCGATAGAGGTAACTATCAGCGAGGAGAGACAGGTAACGATCCGTGACCACGGTAGAGGAATCCCGCAAGGATCGCTTGTGAAAGCGGTAGGGACGATGAATACCGGCGCCAAGTACGATAATGAGGTGTTTAAGAAAGTAGTCGGTCTCAATGGTGTCGGACTTAAAGCTGTCAATGCACTAAGTACCCGCACAGAGGTAACTTCGTACAGAGACGGAAAGGGCAAGACCGTAGTCTTTGAGCGCGGAGAGCTGGTAGAGGATGGAGAGCTATTCGATGCCCCATCCGAGCCAACTGGCACTCTGGTTTCCTTCACACCCGATGACACGATATTTAAGAACTATCGCTACCAGAAGGACTTTGTAGAGGAGATGATGCGGATGTACGCCTACCTGCAGCCTGGGTTGAAGCTCTACCTCAACGGAGAGCGCTTCTTCTCGAAAGACGGACTGCTAGATCTGCTCAACGACACTATGACCTCCGAGCCACTTTACCCCATCATTCACTTTGTGGGGAAAGACATAGAAGTTGCCATTACCCACTCAACTCAGTACGGCGAGGAGTACTACTCATTTGTCAACGGACAGAATACGATCCATGGCGGCACTCACCTCTCAGCGTTCAAAGAGCACGTAGCTAGAACCATCCGAGACTTCTACAACCGCAACTTTGACTACAATGACATTCGCTCCGGCATTACGGCTGCGATCAGCATCCGCATACAGGATCCACTCTTTGAGAGTCAAACAAAGACTAAGCTAGGCTCCCGTGAAATCGCTGAGGGAGGTACAACGATCCAGAAGTTTGTCAGCGACTTCCTCAAAGAGCGCTTGGATGACTACCTGCACATGAATGAGGAGACCGCCGACGCGCTCCTACAGAAGATACAGGAGAACGAACGAGAGCGCAAGTCGCTCGCAGGGATCTCGAAGGCAGCAAAGGAGCGAGCCAAGAAGGCAAACATCCACAACCGCAAGCTACGCGACTGCACGCAGCATTACAACGATCCTAAAGCTAAAAACAAGGAGGATACCCAGATCTTCATCACCGAGGGTCTATCTGCAAGCGGAAGCATTACCCAGAGCAGAAACGCTGAGCATCAAGCGGTCTTCTCCCTAAGAGGCAAGCCACTCAACTGCTACGGTCGGAAGAAAGAGGTCGTCTACGAGAATGAGGAGTTCAACCTACTTCAAGCTGCCCTCAATGTCGAGGACGACATCGAAGGACTCCGGTACAACAAGGTGATCGTCGCCACCGATGCGGACGTAGATGGCATGCACATACGTCTCCTGCTCATCACCTTCTTTCTCCGCTTCTTCCCAGAGCTGATCCGGCAAAACCATGTATACATCCTCCAGACACCGCTCTTCCGAGTGCGAGACAAGAAAGACCGGGAGACGATCTACTGCTATGATGAGGCTGAGCGAGATCGAGCCATCGCCAAACTAGGCGAGGGAGTTTCGGTCACTCGCTTCAAAGGTCTCGGAGAGATCCGCCCCGATGAGTTCAAGGAGTTTATCGGAGAGAACATGCGCATCGATCCCGTAGTTATGCGAAAGGAAGACAACGTACAGGAGCTCCTCGAGTTTTATATGGGGAGCAACACCTCAGACCGCCAGGACTTCATTGTCGAGAACCTACAGCCAGAGGAGGATTGAGATGGAGAGAAGCAAGCACCACATAGGGGTCTACGCCGGCTCGTTCGACCCATTCACCATTGGACACGATGATATTGTCCGAAGGGCGCTATCCATTGTCGATGAGCTACATATCGTCGTAGGCGTCAACATTCATAAGGGTCAGCCCTTCCAGCCACTAGACGAGCGACTAGCCACGATCCGCCACCTTTACGAGGGAGAGCCACACATCGTCGTGACCCACCACGAGGGCATTACGGCTAAGTACGCTCTTACACTCGATGGGGCAGTACTGATCCGCGGCATACGCACCGCCTCAGACCTTGAGCAGGAGCGTGCTATAGCCGATGTCAATCGCAACCACTTCGGAGTGGAGACACTATTTCTCCTAGCTGATCCACGGCTTGCGATGGTCAGCAGCACCCTAGTCCGCGAGTTGGCAGCATTTGGGGAGCGCTACGACGAGTACCTACCCCACTAGAAGCTAAGTCGAAGCCCTACAAAGGCACACCCCGCCAACGGATGAGATAAGTATCCAATTTGTAGTAACTTTGCACCGAGTAAGTTGACACACACGCTCTAAGAGATGCGAAAGGAAAATCGGACATACAACCACATCACCCTCGTTGGTAATGTCGGACAAGAGCCAAAGATCAAGTACATTGATCCGGAAGTCTGCTCTGCCCGCTTCTCCCTAGCAACCAATACCGAAGGCAAGCTCGACAGCAAGGGGATGCCGGTAGTCGGAGAGATCACCGACTGGCACTCCATCCTTTGCTACCGCGACTTAGCAAAAGAGGTAGAGCTGAGCATCCGCCCGGGCATGCTCGTAAGAGTAGAGGGCCGACTTACCTATCAACAATGGCGCACCAATCGAGGAGATCGCCGAAAGAGTGCGGTGATACTAGCCGAGAAGATAGAGGTCATCGCGGAGCCGAAGCCCAAGGAGGAGCAAGAAAGCAGCCCAGCGAAAGCCTCCACTGCTCCCTATGACAAGTATCTCGACACTCTAGCCAAAGACCATAGTGAGATCCCATTCTAGCGCCGATCACCAACCACCCAACCTAGCATAGAGTCAGACCTTGGATATACCAGACCCCTACTTATCGAGCATTTTTAGTGGCGTAGTCACTTACCCCCTCACTTTCAGCAGTATCACAGCACTGCTCCTGATACTCCTCTGCTTGATCTTCAGTGCGCTATTTTCAGGTACCGAAACTGCCTTTTACTCCCTATCCCCAAGCCAGTTAGACGAGCTACGCAAGAGCAATGACAAGAGAGACGAGCTAGTGCTCGACATCCTCTCCAACCCCAATTACTTTCTAGGCTCTATACTGATCGGCAATAGCTTCGTCAATACGGCTATCGTCATGCTCTCTGAGTACTTTGTCACACAGACTTTCGACTTCTCCAACTCCCCAGTCGTCGGCTTCTTGCTCCAGGTGGTGGCCATCACCTTCCTGATACTCCTTTTCGCTGAGGTGATACCAAAGATATACTTCCAGAAAAACGCAATCACCATGGCACGGCGCCTCTCTGGCGCTACCGCTGGACTTATGAGTGCGCTCAAGCCATTCACAAAAGGGCTCGTACGCCTAGGAGACTGGGCAGCAAAGCCATTTCAGAGGAGCCCCTCAGAGGAGGTAACTGCCGAGGAGCTACACAAGGCGATCGACCTAACCACCGATGACGTAGAGGAGAAGGGTCTGCTCAAGGAGATTGTGCGCTTCTATCAAAAGAGTGCCAGTGAGGTGATGACTCCTCGCATCGACATCGCAGGGCTAGAGTACGACACCCCCTTCAACGAGGTCAAAGAGTTTATCCAAGACAAGGGCTACTCTCGCATCCCCGTCTACGACGACCACATCGATAATATCAAGGGTATCATATACGCCAAGGACCTCATACCGCACCTCAGCCAGCCCGAGGACTACCATTGGCAGTCCTTGATACGCGATGCCTTCTTTGTCCCTGAGTCCAAGATGATCAATACCCTACTCGAGGAGTTTCGCCAGCAGAAGATCCACATGGCAATCGTTGTGGACGAGTTTGGCGGCACCAGCGGACTAGTTACGATGGAGGACCTACTGGAGGAGATCTTCGGAGAGATTGAAGACGAATACGATGACGAGGAGGAGCTCTACAAGATCAATGATGACGGCACGATCGTCATGGATGCCAAGATCTCTCTCATCGACTTCCTGCGTGTCGCCAAGCTACAAGACTTCCAGGAGATAGCGAGTAAGCTCGAAGAGGTGGATACGGTCGGAGGACTTCTGCTCGAAGCTAAGGGAGACTTCCCCGTAGCAGGCGAGGAGATCAAGATCGACTGCCACACCTTCCGGATCCTCGAAATGGGGCGCCGCCGTATCAGCAAAGTCCTCTTCATCCCTGGCGACCCCTCCTCCACTGACAGAGAAGCCAATGCCAAGGATCACGATGATGCACGATCCTAACCTCACACTACCCGAGGGCATATTCATCAGCTATCGCGATCCGCAGGAGAGCGAGGGGATGGCGGTAAGTGAGCTCCTCAAGAGCATCACACACGCGGCACCCGCCCTCGCCCATCACCCCTCTGGTGCTCCCTACCTACCGAAGTACCCAGAGCAGACCATCAGCATCTCACACTCCGATCACCTCGTAGCCATCGGACTAGTCGCAGAGAGGGAGGCACACTTTGGTATCGATATAGAGGAGAAAGAAGATCAAGCGGCTCGACTACTAGTGCGGTACAGCACTGCGATCGAGCGACAACTGCTAAAGAGCTTCGGGCTGTCTCCCCTACTTCTCTGGTGTGCCAAGGAGGCCGCCTACAAGGCATACTCAAAGCAGATCACACGCTTTAGCAGTCAGCTCACCCTTACCAATGCAACTTCTGAAGCAGTCTCTATCCATATCCAGCCAAGCGAAGGTCCTGAGACAAGCATACTCGTGCGGTACCATCAGCTCCCTAACGGGGCACTCCTCACCTACACGACTCCCCACAGCACCCCCCTCCCCATCCGTTGGATCTCTCAGGATGAGCCACTTATCTGAGCGGCTAGGCAGGAAGCAGGAGTTCCCGAAAGATCACCCTTGCTAGAGCTCCCTTGCACAAAAGAGCAAGGAGCAATTCTATTTACACTTTACGGCAGATGGCACTTAAGGATATCGGAGTTCCCAACTTCGATCTACTTAAGTTCCCAACTTCGATTGCACTAAGTTGGGAACTTCGACACACCTAAGTTGGGAACTTAGATTTTCTTAGTTTGGAGGTAGCACGCCGACAAGTTCAGAACCCGTATAAATACAAGCATCCACTAAAGATCCAACTTTGCTACCAGGGGGACGAGCATGAAGACCCGAGATGCATGTTTTTTGACAATCACACTTGCGCAAATCTAATAAGCGACCTATTGATCGTCAAGAGGAGCTGCGATTTAATCTTTCTTATTATTGGGAAACCACTCAAAGGGGGTCACTGCCTGCTTTTTGTGTATATTTGTGCTTGATCGACAATTCAGTCAGGGGAGTGGCTTGTATGATATGAAACAAAATAGACTTTTCGCTATAACTAGCATCCTACTCATGACTCTTTCGCTCAGTGGGTGGGGCAATAGAGCAGAAGCGCAGCGGGTAGGCACCGCAACGACTACATGCGATCTCGGTCTGCTCTATCAGATCAGCTATCAAGAGTCATGGGGCGACTCATTTGCTACCGTAGCAGAGGTAAAGCCCGACTCTCCTGCCTCCAGAGCAGGACTGCGCGTAGGGGATATCATCCTTACTGTAAATGGCAAAAATACACAAGTCATCAACGAGGAGACCCTCATCAATACACTCCTAGACCCGACCAAGGAGCAAGTAGAGCTGACCATCAGCAGGATCGGCACACCTGAGCAGAGAGTGATCCTCAAGAAAGAGTGCCGACCATCGCGAGCACTAGGGGAGTCTCAGGTGGCAGCAGCCTTCAATATGTACAGTCTAGAGGATGTAGTGGATCGCCGCTTTACGATGCCATTCACCTACTCTCTACCTACCAAGGAGAGCTTCCTCAACTACAAGACATTCTCCTTCGACACCCAGACGCTTGACAGCGTAGAGCGGGAGATAGCCAAAGAGCTGACCAAGAAAGGGCTCCAGCAGGTAGCCACCGGTGGCGATCTGACAGTGATAGTAAAGCACGCCCTACAGCAAAACCCCCACTACCGAGCTGGTGAGGAGGTCGACATCAATGACGGGCTGCACAACTACAGAGCTAGTGGGACAACTGGCAAGATGGCAGAGTATCCATTTCTCAGCGTTAACTCCCCCTCATTCTCCGGTACCCATCTACTCGTGATCGATGTGGCACTCCTGAAGTCTAAGACTGGGGAGCAGGTGTGGGGCGTCACTGCACGCGAGAAGCTCAATGACTCCTACAGAACCGACAGCTATGCTCAGGCATTTGCACCCCTGATGCTGGCAAACTTCCCAATGATGAGGTACGTGATGAACCCCATCTTCCTACTACACAAAAACAGCTATCGCTACACCGGCATCTACTACGACATGGACAACCTACAGCAGGTGGCATGGGTAGACCAGGGTAGCCCAGCGGATAAAGCCGGGATCAAAGCAGGCGACATCATACAAGCCATCAACGGACTACCTCTCGACAGCTCTGTAGATCGTATGACTGAGGCATACAAGGAGTTTATCGAAGACACCTGGAAATATCGCAATGCCGACACCGTCTTCCCTAGCGACAATGGGCTGAAACAAAATATGTACTGGAGGGTAGACCGATACCTCAAGGTGGCAGATGCCATACAGAAGCCTAAGTACAAGGCGGCATTTAGCTATCTATTTAGCCACCGTACCTATATCAACTCACCGATCGTCAAAGAGCTGGTCTTCGAGATCTCTAGAGGGGGTGAGCAGATAGCGATACTAGTGACCCCAGAACTTAAGGATCTGGATTATCTAACTCAGAAATAACATACTACAAGACGACATGAGACCATTTGGAGAAGTACTCCGTAGCACCATCGCCGGGGTGATCATTGCTACAACATCATTTATCGCACCTCATGCCATAGCACAAGAGCACTATACCAGTCAGAGACCTCCTCTGGAGGAGCGCCTCTTTACCTCAAAGGCAGTAGAGGCAGACATCGTAAGGGTGCAGGGCCTGCTCACAAACCCCAAGCTCAGCTGGATGTTTGGCAATTGCTTGCCCAATACGATCGACACGACGGTACACTTCCGCATCGACGAGGAGGGACAACCGGAGACCTTTGTCTACACCGGTGACATCGCAGCGATGTGGCTACGCGACTCCGGAGCACAAGTGTGGCCATACCTGAGATATGCCAATATCGACCCAGCCATCAAGCAGATGATAGCGGGTACAGTGCGGATGCAGCTCAAGCAGATCATCAAAGACCCCTTTGCCAATGCCTTTATCCAAGAAGAGGTGATGGGCCCTTGGAAGGACGACCTAACAGACATGAAGCCAGGAGTGCACGAGCGCAAATGGGAGATCGACTCGCACTGCTACCCCATTAGGCTTGCCCACGAGTACTGGAAGGTGACAGGTGACACCTCCATCTTTGACGACACCTTTGTCACTGCCATGCGTCTTACACTGGCAACATTCAAAGACCAGCAACGCAAGGAGGGGCGTGGCTCGTACCAGTTTATGCGCGTTACCGAGCGAAGCACCGACTCAAAGTCCAATATGGGCTGGGGTGAGCCGGTAAACCCTGTGGGTCTGATTGTCTCTTCATTTCGCCCTTCTGACGATGCCACCCACTTCCAATTCCTGATCCCGAGCAACTTCTTTGCCGTTACTAGCCTTCGCAAAGCTGCAGAGATCCTCACAACTGTAAACGATGAGCCAGCGCTCGCCCATGAGATGCTAGCTCTAGCTGATGAGGTAGAGCAGGCGCTTCGTGAGTACGCAGTTTACGATCATCCGAAGTATGGCGAGATCTACGCCTTTGAGGTAGACGGCTACGGCAACCACAACCTAATGGATGACTCCAACGTACCTAGCCTCCTTGCCCTGCCATACCTCGGTGACGTGGCAGTGGATGACGCGATCTACCAGAATACCCGCCGGTTTGTCCTCAGTGAGGATAACCCCTACTTCTTCCGTGGTACTGCCGGAGAGGGCATAGGCGGTCCGCACATCGGCTACGATATGGTCTGGCCCATGAGTATCATGATGAGAGCCTTCACCAGCCAGTGCGACGAGGAGATAGCAATGTGCGTAAAGATGCTGATGGATACCGATGCTGGGACCGGCTTTATGCACGAGTCGTTTCATAAGGACGATCCCACCAACTTCACTCGTAGCTGGTTTGCTTGGCAAAACTCCCTCTTTGGGGAGCTGATACTCAGACTGATAGATGAGGGTAAGCTAGAGCTTCTAAATAATCTATGAACCGCAGGGCAACAATCATACTTGTAGGCATCTTATTTCTCTACTCTGCCCAGCTCTCTGCTCAGAAGGGCTTGAGTGTCAGAAAGGCATTTCTCGAAGCTCCTGAATATGTCTTTCCGCTACTCAATAGCAACACGAAGCAGAGTATGGTGAGCAACTACGAGGGCACTCGCGGAGAGGGAGAGGTGGGTAAGCCGACCATGAACCTCCTAGGGGGGCAATGCGAGATCGAGGTGATGAGTCATTCGTACCTCCGCTTTAAGCTAGATGCAGACACGAACGTAGAGCTAAAGTTGCTCAAAAGGTCTACCAGTGGGCACTACATTAGTATGATCGTCACAAGCATGGTCACGCCCCGCCAGTCAGTGGTTAAGTTTTACGGAGCAGACTGGCTCGAGGTGAACCTAAATGGGATAATCGACCTTCCGGAGACTCAAGACTTTTTTGTCGACCCTGAGAATGTAGAGCAGCGTGACGTGAAGCGGGCACTCACCACAAGCGGAGCACTCTCCTACGAGGCTCACTATGCAGAGGAGCTTCCGATCCTATCGATAAGGGTAACCTCCTTCGATGAGCCGATACTCCAGCTCCAGTTTCCCACAGTTCCTAACCTCCTAAAAGAGGATGGGATCAGCTACTTGTGGGATGGTAAAAGATTTAAGACACTTTCCAACTAAGAGGCAAGATGAAAGAAGCTTCTAACGCAGACAAGGAGAGGCGCAAGCAAGCGCTGATGATCGTCGGGGGCATAGTACTGCTCCTCCTCATCGGCGCGGGTGCCTACCTCATACTTAACCAGAGGGAGCAGATATCGGAGATGCAGCAGCTCGCCGAGCTGGAAAAACAGATGCTGACCGAGGAGTACAATGAGCTATCTCTGCAGTACGAGGGATATAAATTTGAAGTCAGCAACGACTCACTTGCATACCAGCTGGCATCAGAGCAAGCAAAGGTGCAACGCCTGATGGAGGAGCTACAAACCGTCAAGAGCACCAACGCCAGGAGGATAGCAGAGCTAAGAAGAGAGCTTGATACACTACGAAGCATCCTCAAGAGCTATGTAGTGCAGATCGACTCACTCAATGCGGCAAATGAGCAATTACGTGCTGAGAACCAGCAGGTACGGCAGGAGATCTCGCGTGTCTCCTCAGAGCGTAGCCAGCTGAGACGGGAGAAAGAGCGGCTCACTGAGCAGGTAGAGCTAGCAGCTAAGCTCACAGTATCCGGTTTTCGTCAGAGGGGGCTCAACTCACGAGGACGTGAGACCAATCGCATACGTAATATGAGGCAGCTGGAGTTTACTTTCCAACTCGACCAAAATGTGACTGCAGAGCCGGGATTCAAGGAGATCTACATGAGGATCATCAAGCCAGACGATACTCTGCTTTCCCAACCTGCTATCAGTGGTACCATGCCCTTCGAGGGTGGTCAGGTGCCCTACTCGATCTCTCGCCAGGTAGAGTATGCAGGCGAGGCAATACCGGTGACCATGTACTGGGACATTGAGGAGTTTCTCGTAGAGGGCACCTATCGGGTGGAGCTCTTCGCAGATGGCTATCTCATAGGTCGTCAGAGCTTTACACTTTAACTTTAGCCCTACAATCCGATGGCTGAGAAAGTACACTTTAACGCTCACGACAAGAAGGAGTACCCACCCATGCACACTGTGGAGCACGTGATCAATGGAGCGATGGTGAAGCTCTTTGGCACTGGGAGAAGTGTAGGCACTCATATCGAACGCATGAAGTCAAGGATGGACTTCTCAGTAGACTGGGAGCCCACAGATGAGGATGCTCAAAGACTCGAAGATGAGGTGAATGCAGTGCTCATGCAGGATCTTCCAGTAACCTTTGAAGTGACGACTCAAGCTGAGGCTTCTAAGTACGGAGTAGACCTAAGTCGTATCCCCGAGGATGCCTCTCAGGCAGTACGTATAGCGAAGGTGGGCGATTACGACACCTGTCTCTGTATCGGTGACCATGTGGCTTCGACAAAGGAGTGTGGGAGGATGGTCCTTTACTCACACGACTACTTGCCCGAGAAGCACAGATGGCGCATACGCTTCAAACTAGAGGGAGAAGATCCCTCGTACAGCATAGACTAGGATATCATGGAACTAAAGACAAGATTTGACCACTTTAACTTCAATGTACTTGACCTTCAGCGGAGTATCGACTTCTATGAAAAGGCCCTCGAACTTAAGGAGGTGCGTCGCAAGGAGGCCACAGACGGCTCCTACATCCTTGTGTACCTGGGTGATAGTGCGACTGGCTTCACGCTAGAGCTCACCTGGCTACGTGATCGTACTGAGCCTTACAACTTGGGGGATCTAGAGTACCATCTCTGCATGAGGGTCGAGGGGGACTATGATGAGTGGCGTGAGTATCACAGAGATATGGGAGTGATATGTTACGAAAATCATGACATGGGGCTCTACTTCATCAGCGACCCCGATGGATATTGGATTGAGATCCTACCCCTTGCACGCTAAGCAAGAGGTCTGACTGTAACACTGTGGGGCTTAAGAAGCTATATAAATACATCATCAAGACCTTTGTGCCACTACTGCTCATCAGCTTTGTAGTGACACTCTTTATCTTGGTGATGCAGATGCTATGGTTTTATGTAGGGGATCTGGTGGGAAAGGGGATCGATGCACTCGTCTTCCTCAAGCTGCTCTTCTACGCCTCGATGACGGCAACTCCACTAGCTCTGATACTGTCGATATTATTGGCCTCACTCATGACTTTTGGCAACCTGGGAGAGCGGTTGGAGCTCCTTGCCATGAAAGCAGCGGGAATCCCACTTACAAAGATCTTGCAACCGATATTTTGGAGTGTGGTGCTCCTCTCTATCGGTCTCTTCGTCTTCCAGAATGACCTCATGATCACCTCTCAGGTGCGCTTCTGGCAGTATTACTTCTCGATCAAAAATAAATCTCCAGAGCTAGCAATCCCCGAGGGATCATTCTACAAAGATCTGCCCGGATACAGTATCTACGTCAAGAAGAAAGACACCCAAGCCCAGATGATGCACGGTCTGATGATCTATGATCTTACAGAGGGCTTTGAGGATACTAGCGTGATTGTCGCCGACAGTGGCCGTATTTACTCCACTGCAGATAGTAAAGGACTGATACTGGAGCTCTATTCGGGGGAGTCTTTTCGCAATCTCCCGCGCGAAAATCATGCCTATGGCAATGCGCTTCGTCCCTATCTGAGAGAGCGCTTTGAGACCAAGGAGGTGCACATCCCGTTTAGCGCAGACTTCGATATGATGGATGAGTCGATCTTATCCAGCCAGTTTGTAGGGAAAAATCTGATCGAACTGAGTCAATACACCGACTCGCTCTCAGTGGAGATCGACTCCCTAGCTACGTTAAACACAGGTGCGGTACTCAACAACCACTACACCCGTAAGATGACCGAGTCGGGACGCCCTGCCACCGTAAAGACTCCCCTACCCGAATACATCGCAAGACCGGATAATAGAGGTGCCGATCAAAGAGCAGAGCAGGAACAGAACCCGCCAAAAGAGTACCGACAACTACCACCGGAGGAGCAAGCGAAATACGATGTTTACGCTAAGATAAGTGCGAGTGGACTGCAAGCGAAGAGCCAGCTGACAGAGTCCGTTCTTAGCCGTATCCGAGATGAGCAAAACAGGACATTTTACAGCGTCACTCAACAACGAGACCTCGCAGACCTGTACCGGAAGAACCGCTTTGAGTATTGGAGGAAGTTCACATTTCCAGTCGCATGTATCACCTTCTTCCTAGTCGGCGCCCCCCTAGGTGCCCTGATCCGGCGTGGTGGGCTGGGGGTTCCCTTTATCGTTGCTGTATTCTTCTTCATCATCTTTTACATCCTAGAGTCCTTTGGTATGAAGATGGTGCGAGAGGGGACATGGCAGATATGGGCAGGGATGTGGCTACCCAACATGGCACTAGCTCCCATCGGTCTACTGCTCTCCTACGTGGCGACAAAAGACTCTACCCGATTCAATGTCGATGTAATCACCAACTTCATGCAGCGCTTCTTTGGCACTCAGACAGCGAGGAAGCTCAGCTACAAAGAGGTAACCATGACTGAGGTGGACTTCGACACTGCGAAAGAAGACATCAGGAAGATCGAGACCCTAGCGAATGAGCTTACCAAGGAAGGCAACATGGGGTACTTTGACTTTTACCTCAAAGATGCGCAGTACGAGCGACGGCAGGAGCTTAACGACATGATCGAGGATCTGGTCAAGAACCTCTCCAACGCACGCGATCGTCTGCTCGTTCATCAGCTCGGAGGATACCCGTTCTTGCGCGACCTCTCTCGCACCATGCGAGCTAAGAATACAATCATCAACATCCTACTGATGCTTATCTTCCCACTAGGATTATTGATATATATCATTTACACTGTCCGAAATAAGAAGTACATTAAGGAGCTGAAGTATGTACGCAGCACCAACCATGTAATCCTCGAAGAGATAGAGAGGGTAGAAAGTAGAACAAAGCATTAAGACCATTGAGAGAATAACACGATGAAAAAGAGTTCAGACGAAGGAGCAATGATGCTCAACACTATAGAGGAAGCCATTGCTGACATCAAAAATGGCAAGATGGTCATTGTAGTGGATGACGAGGACCGTGAGAATGAAGGGGACTTCATTATAGCTGCGGAGAAGGTCACACCTGAGGACATCAATTTCATGATGCGGTATGGTCGAGGTGTTCTTTGTGCTCCTATGACAGAGGAGCGTTGCGAAGAGCTGGAGCTAGAGATGCAGGTGCAAGAAAATACCTCCATGCACGAGACCCCATTCACTGTTACAGTCGACCTACTAGGACAGGGCGTCACCACTGGCGTCTCAATGTACGATCGTGCCACCACCATTCGTGCCCTCGCAAACCCTGAGACCCGTCCTACAGACCTAGCAAGACCAGGACACATCAACCCCCTACGTGCGCGGAACAAAGGAGTCCTCCGCCGTGCAGGTCATACCGAGGCAGCAGTAGACCTAGCCCGCCTTGCAGGTCTACAACCAGTAGCCTGCCTGATCGAGGTCATCAACGACGATGGCACCATGGCTCGCCTACCCCAACTCCTAGAGATTGCAAAGCGCTTCGACCTCAAGATCATCTCCATCGCTGATCTCATCAAGTACCGCCTCCAGTTCGAGTCCCTTGTCGTCAAAGGCACAGAGGCACACCTACCTACCATGTGGGGCGACTTCAAGATCATTCCATTCAAGCAGAAGAGCAATGGTAATGAGCACATTGCTCTCTTCAAGGGCGATCTCACGAGCAAAGAGCCAATCCTCGTACGCATGCACAGCAGCTGTGCTACAGGCGACATCTTCGGCTCATGCAGGTGCGAATGCGGAGAGCAGCTCCATAAGTCGATGCAGATGATACAAGAGGCAGGTCGTGGCGTCGTGGTCTACCTCAATCAAGAGGGGCGTGGCATCGGACTGATGAAGAAGATCGAAGCCTACAGACTACAAGAGGAAGGCATGGACACAGTCGAAGCAAACATCGCCCTAGGATGCAGAGCCGATGAGCGCGACTATGGGGTCGGTGCTGAGATCCTACGCCAGTTGGGCATCACCAAGATGCGCCTACTCACCAACAACCCTGTCAAGCGCATCGGGCTAGAGAGCTTCGGTCTAGAGGTGACCGAAGTGCTACCGCTCGAGATCGCGCCCAACGAGTACAACCGCGACTACCTCAAAACAAAAAAAGAGCGCATGGGGCACGACCTTAAGCGAGTCTAAAGATACAGCAAGTACAGCTGATGGTATAGATCAAGCCAAAAGACCTGGTCTTAGGGAGATCTAAGACCAGGTCTCCTCTTTTCATAGCCCACCACCTTCACTGCAAAGTAGGTAAATGAGCCGATAATTGCTAAATAGCAATTATCGGCTGTTGGTAGTCTACTGCAAAGTCGTTATTTTGGGCAAATATAAAGCCTACCATAGGCATTATGTGATAACCACGTGAGGGATAACATACATCCTCACATGAGACCACTTATAAACCTTATTTAAAAGATATGAAAGTATACCGTTCTGACGAGATCAAGAACATCGCCCTCATAGGTAGTTCTGGATCTGGCAAGACCACCCTCCTAGAAGCAATGCTAAGCGAGGTCGGCGTCCTTAAGCGCCGTGGTACTGTTGAAGCTGGTACCACGGCTAGTGATTACTTCCCAGTAGAGAAGGAGTATGGCTACTCCGTCTTCTCCACCGTCTGTGCTGTACCCTGGAAAGATCAGAAGCTCAACCTGATCGACTGCCCAGGATCCGACGACTTCGTAGGGGCACTCGTAAGCTCTCTGCATGTCACCGATGCAGCACTCATGGTAGTCAATGCTCAATACGGAGTAGAGGTAGGGCTGATTAACCAATTTAGATACACCGACAAGTTCAATAAGCCCGTCATCTTCACCATCAACCAGCTAGACCACGAGAATGCTGACTTCGATGGTGCAGTGGCACAGCTACAAGAGCGGTACGGCTCCAGGGTGGTCGTCGTACAGTTCCCCGTCAAGACCGGTCCCGACTTTCACGAAGTGATAGACGTCCTACGCATGGTGATGTACCGCTGGAAGCCCGAAGGTGGTGAGCCAGAGGTGCTACCGATACCCGACGAATTGATGGACAAAGCTGCAGAGTATCAGCAGATCCTCGTCGAGGCTGCAGCAGAAAATGATGAGGCACTCATGGAGCTCTTCTTTGAGAAAGACACCCTCACCGAAGACGAGATGCGCGAAGGCATCTCCAAGGGTCTCCTCTCTAGAGGCATGTACCCAGTCTTCTCTGTCAGTGCTACAAAGTCCATGGGTGTACGCAGGACCCTCGAGTTCCTCACCAATATCGTACCCTCCACCAGTAGCACTCCAGCCCTCCCCACTACCGATGGCACAGAGCTAAAGGTAGGAGCTGAGGAGCCGGCAGCACTATACTTCTTCAAGTCCAACCTCGAGCAGCACGTCGGTGAGGTAGACTTCTTCAAAGTCGTCACAGGCACTATCAAGGAGGGCGATGACCTCATCAACCTCAGCCGCAACGGCAGCAAGGAGCGCATCTCACAGCTCTTCGTACCACAAGGTCAAAACCGTATCAAGGTCACAGAGCTACAAGCTGGCGACATCGGAGCTACAGTAAAGCTCAAGGACATCAAGGTAGGAGATACACTAGGAGCTAAGGGTGTAGAGCAGACCTTTGCAGGAGTAGAGTATCCTGCACCTAAGTACCGCCGTGCCATCAGGCCAGAGGACGAGCACGACTCTGAGAAGATGAACGAAATACTACTGCGCATGCACAGCGAAGATCCCACATGGATCATCGAGCAGTCCAAGGAGCTCCGCCAGACCATCGTACACGGTCAGGGAGAGTTTCACCTCCGCACGCTCAAGTGGCGTATAGAGAATAACGACAAGCTCAATATCGTCTTCGACGAGCCCCGCATCCCCTACCGCGAGACCATCACCAAGGTAGCACGAGCAGACTACAGACACAAGAAACAGTCCGGTGGAGCCGGGCAGTTTGGCGAGGTACACCTCATCGTCGAGCCCTACGAGGAGGGCAAGGAGATCCCTGCCACCTATAAGTTTGGAAATCAGGAGTTCAAGATCAACGCCAGAGAGACCAACGTAATCGATCTCGACTGGGGTGGCAAGCTAGTATTTGTCAATAGCATCGTCGGAGGCTCCATCGACGCACGATTCCTCCCAGCGATCCTCAAGGGTATCATGGGCCGCATCGAGCGAGGACCGCTCACAGGCTCCTACGCCCGCGATGTCCGCGTCATTGTCTACGATGGTAAGATGCACCCGGTAGACAGCAATGAGGTATCCTTCATGATCGCAGGTCGCAATGCCTTTAGCGAAGCCTTCCGCAATGCAGGTCCTAAGGTCCTCGAGCCTATCTACAACGTTGAAGTGCAAGTACCTGCAGACTTCATGGGCGACGTCATGAGCGACATGCAGGGCAGGCGCGGTATGATCATGGGCATGGACAGCCGCAAGGGCTACGAAGTACTCAAGGCAAGAGTACCGCTCAAGGAGCTCTCCAACTACTCCACCGCCCTAAGCTCACTCACCGGGGGCAGGGCATCCTTCACTATGGCATTCGACAAGTACGAGCTGGTACCACAAGACATTCAAGACCAGCTCATTGCAGCCAACCAGGAGGAAGAAGAATAACCCACTCCCCCCCATTGGGGATCCCCTAGAAAAGAAGGAGGCGAGATACTAATCTGTATCTCGCCTCCTCTATTTATATAGTGCGCTTGATGAGCGCTTAGCAGGTCAGCAGATGTTATTCCGCATCCTCAGTCTCGTCGACCTCAGCATTGGTAGCTAGAGGGTTCTCCTCCATCTCCTCCTCAGCAGCCACTTCCTCCTCTACCTCTTCCTCTACAGGCTTTACGATAGGGGCATCAGACTTCACTACAAATGGTACCTCAACGGTCACATCCTTGTGCAGGCGTACGCGAGCCATATACTCACCGACCTCCTTGATGTTACCAGGGACCACCAGCATCTTGCGGTTAATCTCCTTAAAGCCAAGCTCCTCAAGAGCGTCAGCCACATGAGCTGCAGTTACAGAGCCATAGATACGACCCTGCTCACTGGTCTTCACCTCAAACTCAAGTGCAGTACCCTCCATCTTAGCGGCAAGTGCCTCTGCAGCACCCTTCTCCTGCTCAAGCTTCTTAGCTTGTTGACGTTGGTTCTCAGCCAGTACCTTAAGCGCTGACTCTGAGGCAATCACTGCCTTACCCTGTGGGATTAGAAAGTTACGACCATAGCCAGGCTTTACATCGACTACCTCGTCCTTGAAGCCCAGGTTGGACATATCCTCTTTCAAAATAACTAACATATATTCTGTCTCCTCTCGGTTGTAAAATTATAAATTCTCTTAGAGCACCCTCCAGATTACTCCATCAGGTCGGTCACGTAGGGCAGTAGGGCCAAGTGGCGAGCACGCTTGATCGCCTGCGCCACGCGACGCTGAAACTTCAGAGAGTTACCGGTCAGGCGGCGAGGATAGATCTTACCCTGCTCGTTAAGGAACTTCTTTAGAAACTCCGGATCCTTGTAGTCTACGTACTTTATGCCTGCTTTCTTAAAGCGACAATACTTCTTCTTTTGCCCTGTTATAGGGGTGCGGTGTCTAAAACCGCCTCTAGATCTCTTTGCCATAAGTCTGTTGTTAAAAATTCTCTTAATCTCGGAGCTTACTTTACTGCACTCCTCTCACACTTCACACGTAGAGTACCTCACTCTTGCACTGGCTCCTCAGCAACCTCGGCCGGAGCCTCCTTGCGATTGCGACGACGCTTCTCAGCGTACTCCATGTGAAACTTGTCTTGACGCACAGTCAAGAAGCGGATTACCCGGTCATCACGCCTGAATTCGACCTCAAGCTTATCCACAAACTCGGGCTTAGCGGTAAACTCCAGCAGGACATAGTATCCTGTAGAGAACTTCTGGATCGGGTAAGCGAGCTTACGCTGCCCCCACTCCTCACGGTTCACGATCTCACCACCTTCGTTAGCGATAAGATCCGCAAACTTGCCTACCGCTTCCTTTGTCTGCTCTTCAGACAAAACGGGAGTCAAAATGAAAACGGTTTCGTAGTTGTTCAACATACTTTCTTTCAATTATTAAATAAATAATTCGCGACCGCAAATGTAAAGAAAATAACCTCACCAACCAAGGAAATACAACCTAAAAGGTTCCAAACTAACCAACTACCGCCTACAACACTCCATTCTACGGAGGTGCGACGTCCGCCCTGCGTCGGAGTCGAAATATGGGTGGCGCCCTTTAATACCAGGGTGACGCCCCTATGGGGCTTACCCTTCGCTAGGATATTCGATCCCGTCATCCGACGGGATCGCCTCACGCCAGGAAATTATCGATACCCAGACGAGAAAACAACCACATCAAGACGTGGGAAATAACAACCCCTACCGCGTAGGGGTTGAAGAGCCCAGCGAAGGGTAAGCGAAGACCCAACGGGGCGGAGCGCCACCCTGGTATATCTCGCACCCCACACAAAACACGACTCCGACGCAGGTCGGATGTCGTACCTTAGCGAGTAAGGATTGCATCTTCGATAAATTAAGGCAAATAAAAAACGGAGACCGGAACCTCAGCAAATTTTAGTTCCCAACTTCGACCCGCCTAAGTTCCCAACTTAGATGCACCGAAGTTCCCAACTTAGATTTTCCAGGTTCGGAGCTCACCTCACTCTGCCCCGGCTGCCAAGATGAGACCTTCAAAGGGCACAACGGCATACACTGCCTCATTCGAGATTGGGGATGCAAAGACCCCGCAACAGGAGAGAATAATCGCAAGATCCGATTTGTCGATTTAATCAAAGAGAATATCTAACCACCATGGCAACTTTTGAATCATCACTCAAGCCACACCTCATCTATGTATTTGCTATAGCTGATGAGCAACATGCCGGAAGTCAAAAATTGCCCCCTTGGCGACATGGGTGACGAGAGCATAGAGACGACCCGAATCTACTTACGGCGTACAGCTAGCGAGCAACAGGCTATAGTCGACAAAGTCATCACTTGGTAGCAACGTGGGGCTCGCCTGCATACACTACACCTAGATAGCAGTGGCAATGCCGTCGCGCTTCCGGATGCAGTGGCACAAATGAGATGATGAAGAGTAGTGGATCGAAAAGGGATCAAAAAGGATAAAAGTGCACGAAAAGGGAGCAAAGGGGATCAAAGTGTATGAAATAGGATAGTGCCCTTTTTGACGTGGTATATTTGCCGTAGCAAACTCCTCTCGAGGAGTACCCTGACTACTTTGAGACATCAGGTGGTATCTCACGAGCCAAAAGACTCGCTCCGTCACTACCTCCGCCAACCTCCTGACTACCACACACAACGGCAAGTTAGAGAGATTACGAAAGTAGCTAAGATTCACTAGAGATCTACCAACTTAAACAATTTAATCAGGATTTCATTCACTTTGAAGTTATTAACACACTAAAAATGGCACTACACCATGCATTTATCTAAAAAACAAAAGGTTCTAAATTCACACTCATGCGCCACTCTTTTTCAAGTTATTGTATATTAAGCTTGCTTATATCAAAATATGTCTGTATGTTTGCCTCAAGAATTGCGTAAAAGCCTTGCCAATCATTAAAACCAGAATTCAATTAACTAACTAACACCTAAATACATATTAGATGACTAAGCCATGAGGAAACTCAAGCAAATAGCACTCTTCATGCCCTTACTTGTCTGCTTCATTTACGGATGTAGCAATAAGAAAGGCGACGTGGCAGTAATGCCCTTTGATCCCTCTCAACCGATAGAGGTGACCAGCTTTTTTCCTGACTCAGGTGGTATCGCAACCCAGATGATCATCAATGGGAACAACTTTGGTACGGACACCACTGGACTACGCGTTTATTTTGTTGATAGCCTAGGGGTACGCCACCCCGGAGGCGTCGTCAGCTCTAATGGCAATAAGATTTATCTTGCCGTGCCTAAGCTGACATATCTCACCTCACTTGACATCGTGGTTGAGCGTACTGATGCAAATGGGAATGTCTACAGTGGGACCATTGAGAACTCCCCCTTTAAGTACAAGACCCAGATAGCAGTTGCCACCATCATAGGGCAGGCAACAGATCAGCACGAGATCCCTACAGTACAGGGCAGCTTTACCTCATGTAAGCTCTCGTCTCCTACGTTTCTGACGCTAGATGATGAGGATAACCTATTTATCACAGAGCGCACTCTGGAAGTTGGTCCTTGGGCTCGCAATGCCAATGGACTGGTAGACCACGGGGGATACGCTGGCAACATCCTCCTGGCTGACTCCAAGAAGGAGGAGGTCATTGTACTCAAATACCTCAACTGGGAGCCACTAAATGCACCCACCTTTAACGACGACCCAGGTAACGAGGCCATCTATCTCCCTGAGGACGAGATGGGTGGATATCTACAGCTAAGAAAAGCAGCCAACTACACCATCAAGAAGTCTTCCATGCTCTTCACTGAGGAGGGAGACCCCTTCAAGAGTCAGCGCAACTGGAAGCACTGTCTCGCTGCGAATAAGCAAGACAAGATGCTCTACACAATCATGTACCGTGGCGAGCTCATCCGCATCAACCCTCGTACGAGACAATCAGAGGTGCTGATTAAGAATGTACTACCGGAGAGAAATAACATCAAAGGTGAGCGAGGGAGTGACAACTTCTATGTCTTCTCACCGATAGAGCCGATGGTAATGTATGTCGTGCTCCGACACTACAATATGGTTAGGCGCATCGATCTGACTAAGATCACACCAGACGGAGATTACACAGGGGAGGACTATGCAGGTCTCTCCATCACTGAGGGTCCTCAAGCAGGTAAAGGATGGGAGGATGGACCTCTGAAGATGGCAAAATTTGATACCCCATGGCAGTTGGCATTCACTGCCGATGGCAAGCTCTACATCGCCGACTCCGGGAACCACTGCGTACGCGTGATTGATACTACTGTATCTCCCGACCAAGCAGTGGTGAACACCGCTGTAGGTGTACCCGGATCTCCTGGATTCCGCGACGGAGGTCCTGACCAGGCACTCTTCAACTACCCATCTGGGGTAGCTGTCAATAGCGACGGCTCAGAGCTTTATGTGGCAGACCACAAGAACCACGTAATCAGAAAACTTGCCATCCAGTAACCATTGTAATCTAGCTAATTATGAAACAGATAAAGCTTTTGCTGTGTCTACTTGGCATCGTACTATTTACTGCCACTCATACATCTACAGCATATGCACAAAACAGCCCCGAGCGCAATATCAAGACACGCGGTATCGTAGTTGATGAGACTGGAGAGCCACTTATCGGTGTATCTGTCTACATCAAAACGGATAAGAGCCAAGGTGTCGCCTCCAACCTGGATGGTGAGTTTACCTTAATGGCTGCACCAGGTGAGATCATCGTCTTCAGCATGCTGGGCTTTGAGCCCTTTGAGCACACCGTAAGACAGAGAGATACCGGAAGACCCCTCAGGATCGTACTAGAGGAGGCCCGAGGAGAGCTCGACGAAGTGGTCGTGACCGGTCTTACGACCCAGAAAAAGGTATCAGTCGTAGGAGCGATCACCAATGTTGACGTCGCTCAGCTTCAGACTCCCTCTGTGTCAATCACCAACATGCTCGGTGGTAAGGTAGCAGGTGTGATCACGACACAGCTATCCGGTGAGCCGGGAAGAAATATCTCAAACTTCTGGATCCGCGGTATCGGTACCTTTGGTGCCAATGCTGGAGCCCTGGTGCTCATCGACGGACTAGAGGGCAACCTTGCCCTGCTAGACCCAGACGATATCGAGTCCTTCTCCATCCTGAAAGACGCAGCTGCCACAGCTGTCTACGGCGTGAGAGGTGCTAATGGTGTCGTAGTGGTCACCACCAAGAAGGGACGATCCGGAGAGCTCACCATACGTGCTCGCGCTACCGTACAATACAACCGACTCAAGCGACTACCCGTCTTCCTAGAGAGCTATGACTATGCCATGCTTGCCAATGAAGCCAGAGCTATGGATGGTCTCTCTGAGGTATACACCGATATGGAGTTAGAGCTGATCAAGAACAACCTCGACCCAGATCTTTACCCCAACGTTGACTGGATGAGCGAGGTCCTTAGCAACCACTCCATCTCTCATAGGTACTATGCTAGTGCGAGCGGTGGTGGTGATGTCGCTAGATACTTCCTATCACTTGGTTCGAGTTTCCAAGGAGCTGCCTACAAGCAGGATCAGGCATCCTTCAAGCAACCATTGGCATACAACCAGCATACTTACCGTGCCAACGTGAGTATGAACCTAACCCCACAGACCATCATTGACTTTAGTGCAGATGGTGCCTTTACCTACCATGCACTCCCGGGCTTTCAAGACACCAACTCTCTATGGCGGTCGGTGCTCAATATCACTCCATTGATGTTCCCAGTGAAGTACAGCGATGGCACACTACCTACATGGGGGATGAGTGACCTCTCATCACCCTACGCACAACTCAACTACACAGGACTAGCAGAGCGCACCAACTTTAGGAACAAACTAGTACTACAGTTGACCCACAACTTTAGATCCGGTCCTCTGGAGGGGTTGTCTCTGAATGCTCTTGGTACATTTGAGCTATTTAACAACGCTACAGAGGCGAGGAGTAAATCTCCCAACTACTATCGAGCAACAGGTCGCAATGCCAACGGTGAATTGATCAAATCACTACGTCTCAAGCAGCAAAATGTCTCGTACTCTCGAAACACGAACTTTGCCCGCAAGTACTACTTTGAGTCTAAGGCAAATTACAACCGCAACTTTGACGGTCACAACATTGGAGCCCTCCTATACTACTACATGGAGGACTACAAGAGCAGCACCTGGGCACTAGACAATCTGGGCATCAACGGTATCTCAGAGCGGAGGCAAAACATCTCTGGTCGCCTCTCCTATGGGTACAACAACACTTACTTCATCGATGCCAACTTTGGCTACACCGGCTCCTCACAGTTTAGATCTGGTGAGCGTTGGGGATTCTTCCCATCCATAGCAATCGGCTGGGTACCCTCTAGCTATGAGTGGATGGAGCAGCACATGCCCATAGTAAGCTTCCTTAAGATCCGTGCATCCTACGGGACAGCAGGAAACGACAAGATCTCAAACGTTCGCTTCCCCTACCTGACAATCATCAACAACCACGCAGGTGTGGGCTGGGGATATGCGGGTCAGGGTATCACCGAGCAGCAGGTAGGTGCTGACAACCTTAAGTGGGAGATTGCAAAGAAAGCCAATGCTGGTATTGAAGCAAACTTCCTAGACAACAGACTAAAGTTTGTAGTAGACTTCTTCCACGACCAGCGCGACAACATCTATCAGCAACGCGCTACTCTACCAGAGTACCTGGGACTGGTCAACCTACCCTACTCCAACGTCGGTAGGATGCACAGCTTCGGGTCCGATGGAAACGTGGAGTATACCTATCCGATCAAGGAGGACATGAGCTTTACACTGAGGGCTAACTATACCTGGTCGCAAAACATTGTCGACAACTGGGAGGAGAATAAGCAGATGTACGACTACCTGAACTACACGGGTAAGCCTCTCAATGTGTTCCGCGGGTATATCTCCGAAGGTCTCTTCGAGACACAGCGAGAGATCGATCTTAGCCCAGACCAGTCACAGTTTGGTCGCATCCGTCCGGGTGACATCAAATACCGAGATGTGAATGGCGACGGTGTCATCAATGATGACGATAAGGTACCCATCTCCTATAGCAATCAGCTGCCTCGCCTGATGGGTGGTTTTGGCGGCAGCTTCACCTATAAAGAGTTTACAGTCGGACTCCTCTTCCGTGCCTCAGCTCTTGTAGAGTATTACCGTGCAGGAGCAGGATACGACGCAGGGTGGATCCCCTTCCTTGGCGGAGAGAGTGGCAACGTCCTTGCATTCGCTAAGAATCCTAAATATCGCTGGATCCCAGAGTGGTATTCTGGTGACGCATCTACAGAGAACCCCAATGCCGAACTTCCACGACTATCCTACGGACATAACACCAATAACACCCAGCCCTCGACGTTCTGGAAGCGTGATGGCTCGTACATCCGTCTGCAGGAGATCAGTGCAAGATATCACTTGGGCAAGAGGGGCTTCATGAAGCACACAGGGCTATCGTCCATTGACTTCGAGCTGGTACTCAACAATGTCTTCACGATAGATAAGGTGAAGTACTTCGATCCAGAGCAAGCTATGTACAACGGTGCAGCCTACCCGATCCCATTCTCTGTAACATTTCAAACCTATCTAAACTTCTAAGAATGCCACATATGAACATACATATGAACAAGAAAAGAGTACCCCTGATACTAGGAGTGTTGATATTGATACAGAGTCTCTCCTCTTGTAACTTCCTAGATCCTGACAAGTACTTTGAGGACTTCTTCCCACAGGACTCAGTCTTTGGCTCCAAGTCAAATGCTGAGGGCTACCTCTGGAACACACCTACTCGCTTCCCCGATCCGGGAGCTCTCTGGGGTTTCCCATGGAATCCTGGTCAGCTCGCCTCGGATGAGATGACAGCGATCTGGACCACAGCAGAGTTTCCAGGCAGCATGTTCAGTAGAGGAGAGGTCAACGAAAGAAACCTCCCGGCTTCGTTCCACAATGTATGGAAGAGTATGTACACCATCATACAGAGATGCAACGTCATGCTTGCCAACATTGAAAACGTGCCCGACATGAATACAAGAGAGCGCCAGCTCTACACTGGATATGTGCACTTCATGAGGGGCTATGCCTACTACCACCTTCTGATGGACTTTGGTCCTTGCCTGATCGTCGGAGATGAAATCCTCTCAAACGCACTACCCGCTGAGGAGTACGATCGTGAGAGAGCCACCTTTGACGAGAGTATAGAGTACATCGTAGGTGAGCTGGAGAAAGCATCTATAGTACTCCCTGAACCACAGACACAGTCATCATCTCTATATGTTCGCCCAACCAAGGGAGCAGCATTGGCTCTGATAGCTAGGCTCCGCCTCATCCATGCCTCTCCGCTCTATAACGGTGGCGACGCTGCCAAACAGTGCTTTGGCAACTGGATCAGAGAGAGCGACGGTGTACACTATGTAAGTCAAGAGTATGATCCTGAGAGATGGGCTATCGCTGCAGCTGCCGCAAAGCAGATAATAGATATGAACTACTATACTCTACACACAGTAGAGAGCGACCCCCAAGAGCAATCTCCATGGCCTACACCCGACAATGTACCTACAGCTGCATTTCCTGACGGAGTCGGTGGTATTGACCCCTATCGCTCCTTCAAGGACATGTTTACTGGCGAGAGCATGGCGCAGAACAACAAAGAGTTTATCTGGGCACAGCCCTCAAACAATGTGATCACATACACCAGACACAGCTTCCCGGTCTACTATGGTGGTTGGGGTGGCATGGCAGTACCTCAGAGAGTCATAGACTGCTTCTACATGGTAGATGGCAAAAGTATCGACCAATCCTCAGCTGAATATCCGTATGAGCCAGATCTCGCAGAGACAGTCTCCAGTAGTGTAGAGCTCGGCCCAGTGATCTTGCGCAGTGGTGTACCTAAGATGTATGAAAATAGAGAGGTCCGCTTCTATGCCTCTATCGGCTTCCCAGGCAGTCTGTGGAAGATGAGCTCCGCAAGTGATGGAGGCTATACGAACAAGCAGATGTGGTTTTCAAAAGAGGACAACTCTGGTAAGAGCGGCGCTGGAAACAACGTCAACGACTACTGCGTGACCGGCTACACACCTACTAAGTACATCCACGATGATGACTCATGGGCAAACGGGAAGGGCAACGTAAAGGCAGCTTATATAGTCAACCCCAAAGTATTCCCAATCATCCGATATGGTGAGGTACTTCTAGAGTACATCGAAGCACTAAACGAAATTGATGGCGCCTACGAAGTATCTGTGATGAGCCATGAGGGAGACCGCGTCTCTGTAAACGTTACTAGAGATATGGCTGAGATAAAGAAGTACTTCAACATGATCCGATATCGCGTGGGCTTACCTGGACCTGATGATATCACTTTGGCGGACAAAACAACGCTTAGATCCATCATCCATAACGAGCGTCAGGTAGAGCTCTTTAACGAAGGCTATAGGTACTTTGACACCCGCCGATGGGGTACTTACCTTACCGAAGATACAAAGAGCTCCAACTGGTACGGACTCAACACAGAGAAGGAGCGTGATCCTGGCAGTGCAAATGGAGGCTTCTGGGAGCTTGTGCCCATCAATACAAAGAATATGCGCGACCGACAGGCTGCTCCAAGGCAGGTACTACTACCATTGCCTCACAATGAGCTGATGAAGACTCCAAAGATGAGTCAAAATCCTGGCTATGAGCGTTAAACATACACTATCGTAACGAAGAAGAGATCGAATTATGAAAAGATATAGATTGCATGGATCAGTAGCGTCACTTTTATTGGTGATCGTATCAGGTGCATTATTCTCGTCCTGCAACAACTACGACTTCGAGCAAGAATTTTATAAGAATGAGATAGGTCTCCTGAGCATGGGTGAGATGATGGTCAACGATCGTCAGGTGGTCAACCTCAACGATGAGGAGCACATCGTCTACATCATCGGAAACCTCAGTGGTTCGCAACGTGTCAATAAAGACATGCACTTCACTGTGATGGCGGATGACTCTCTCTTCATCAGGTACAACAAGACCAACTATGATGTCGACGAGACACGCTTTGCACACTTACTATCGCCCGAATGCTACGAGATGCCAGAGATGAGCGGAGTGATAAAAGCAGGTGAAGGTCAGGGACTTATACCTATAAAGCTTAAGAACCTAGACACACTCTCACCAGACTCCACTTATCTGCTTAACTTCAAGATAGATGAGAGTGCATCTGATGCCGTTAATCGCAGGAAGCAGAGCGTACTGATCAAGATATTTTATGAAAATGACTTTGCTTCGACTAAGGTAAAGAGTGAGTACACCTATCGCAATACCGAAGTAGCCATACTGGCAGAGGGCAGCAGTGCCGCAAGGAAACTATCCTCCTCCGTACAGCTATTCCCCATGGGTGTCAGCTCAGTACGCATGCTTGCAGGTGACGAGACCTACAAAGACTACAAGGAGGCACTAGAGGATATCAATGCCAAGAGTATCGTCCTGGAGATTGGTGATATGGATCCGAAGGATGACTCATCTCGCAAGGTCAGCATCAAGCCCTACAAGACGATAGAGGTAGTACAGCTCCCAGCCCTCCCCAAGTATCCAAACACCTATCGACTGGTCGAGGACAAGCTACCTGGTGGGAGAAGCGAGTACTACAAAGAGTTTAGGATACACTACAAGTATCGGACAGACCCAAATGCTGCATGGAAAGAGGTCAAGGCAAACTTCCGCCAGAGGGTGGAGAAGTATGCTGATAAGTTATAACATTAAAATGACTACCAGAGAGATATATGAGACAAATTAGATATAGCATAAGCATACTGATAGCCCTCCTCACTGTGGCAATTCTGTCCATCACATCTGGCTGCACTCCAGACTATGACACAGAGTTCGAAGAGAAGCGCTTTGAGGTCGTATATAAAGATCGAGGTATCATACTGATGACGCCGAAGGGAGGCGAGAAGGTGATAAGGATTGAAACCAACCTACCCATGGGCGAGTGGAGTGCCACAACGAAATCAGAATGGATCACCCTCACACCTAGTGAGAGCCAGGTCTTGGTACAGATACCCCCCTATAATGACTTTGGAGTGAGGAAAGGCACGATCACCATAGAGTATGGGCACAGTGTTTTCAACATCCCTGTCGAGCAGAGCTCTGCACATAAGATGGTGATGGAAGTCAAGGGACTTACCGAGGGTCAGGAGTTTGTAGAGACATTCCCGGCTGATGGTGGGGAGCTGAAGGTTCAGGTGAAGAGCAATGTCCCCATCACCGACGTGGTAGTACCTGATAGCTGTGCATGGCTGGTACTGCAGAAACTAGAAAACATCTCCAAGGATGTGATCGAGTGCACCTTTGACGTACAGCCATCAGACCACGTGCGTGCGCGCTTCGCTACTGCATACCTATACAGCAGTGCGGATATTACCGCCGAGGCTAGCTTTAGCATCATGCAAAAGAAGCGAGACTACGTCTTGGTACCACTGGACGCATCAATGCTTGCTACAAACGCACAAGACCCCACAGAAGGTCCGATCGAACACATTTGTGACGGTAATGAGTACACCTATTTCCACACAACTTGGCAGTGGAATGAGAATACGTACTATACGAGACCGCACAATATCACCATTACCCTTGGAGAGCCAATTACAAACGTAAAGTTTGAATACTGCTCACGCCATAACGGTAATGGCGATGGTGACATCACAAAGGCTGAAGTGTATTACAAAGAGACGGACGACTCCGACTGGATCCTGGCATCCACAATCACCTTCCAACTCCCTAGTGGTAGACGAAGCTGGACGATACAGAATGAAAATGCGGTCAAGTTCGAAAATCCGATCAAGCACCTTAAGCTGGTACCACTAGCACGCAGAAACCACTCTAATATTGCTGCGGCTGGTCCTGGAGGGGCATGGTTCAACATGGCAGAGCTAAGACTCTATACCGGTAAATAATCCGGCACTCATTAACATCTAAATTCTTTGTGTCTCAGGTGGATACCCTTCACCTGAGACACTTTTTTTCTACCCAAAAAGACGAATGCAATACCCACGGAGATGGATTCATGAAAAGAGGGGGATCGAAAAGGGATCAAAAAGGATAAAAGTGCACGAAAAGGGAGCAAAGGGGATCAAAGTGTATGAAATAGGATAGTGCCCTTTTTGACGTGGTATATTTGCCGTAGCAAACTCCTCTCGAGGAGTACCCTGACTACTTTGAGACATCAGGTGGTATCGCACAAGTCAAAAGAGTTGCTCCGCTGCCACCTCCGACAACCTCCTGACTGTCAAAGGTATTGACGAGATTGGGACTCATCAAAGTATTATTAGCTATATTTGCGTCGCACTAGGAGGGCGCTTTTATTTCACAGCCCTGCCTTGATCGTATAAAAAACACATTATATTAGGCATTCTACAATCAATCACTTATGGACTGGTTTGTCAACCTCTTTATGGGAGAGGGTATTCCCCATTCTATCATACTTTTAGCCTTATCCATAGCACTCGGAATCATGCTTGGAAAGGTAAAGATCTTTGGCGTGTCGCTGGGAGGGACCTGTATCCTCTTTGTCGGCATCCTCTTTGGAGAGCTCGGCATGCAGGTCGACCCATCTATCCTTAACTTTTTCAAGGAGTTCGGACTGATCCTTTTTGTCTTCTCCATAGGGCTACAGGTGGGTCCTTCATTTTTCAGCAACTTTAAGAAGGGGGGCGCCATGCTCAATCTCCTAGCTACCTTGGTGGTGTTACTGGGCGTCGCAACCACGCTCGTCATCTACTTCGTCACCGACACTCCGATCCAGACGATGATCGGCATCATGAGTGGCGCTATCACCAACACACCTGGGCTGGGTGCCGCACAACAGGCATTTTACGACATCACCGGTACCAACGATCCCACCATCGCTATGGGCTACGCCGTGGCTTACCCCCTAGGGGTGATTGGTATCATTCTCACCATTATCATCATCAGAGTGCTGACCGGTGTCAATGTCAAAGAGGAGGAGAAAAGGATCATCAAAGAATCGGAGGAGTCTGAGAGCTCGACCACAGCAGTGGCGATGGAGGTGGTCAACCCTGCACTGCATGAGACGACCATCGCAGAGCTGGGCACCACGATTGGGGAGAACCATCACTTTGTAGTCTCTCGCATCCTCAAAAAAAGTAGTGGTGAAGTGCATGAGGTAGACTCCCATACCGTGCTGGAGGAGGGGGATAAACTCTTTGTCATCGCTGAGAAGAGCGAGATGCAAACGCTCGAGCTCTTGATCGGTAGCACAGAAGAGATCGATAAGGATATCTGGATGCCCGAGGAGGCGTCATTTATCAGCCGAAAGGTGATCATCACAAAAAAGGGGATCAACGGGAAGAGGATCAAAGACCTCAACCTACGCAAGCACTACGGGGTCAATATCACCCGTGTCACAAGAGCGGGGATTGATATTGTAGCCTCTCCCAACTTTACACTGCAGTATGGTGATAAGCTCACCATCGTGGGGAGTGCTGAGGCTTTGAAGGATGTATCTAAGCTACTTGGCAACTCACTACGCCACCTGCACGAGCCCAACCTCATTACCATCTTTATCGGTATTGCACTAGGTATACTGCTCGGGTCCTTGCCTATTGCAATCCCTGGAATGCCACAGCCGGTAAAGCTTGGGCTTGCAGGAGGCCCTCTCATCGTCGCCATCTTGATCGCTCGCTTCGGACACCGTTACAAACTGGTGTCGTACACTACAGCCAGTGCCAATCTGATGTTACGAGAGATCGGTATCTCACTGTTCCTAGCATGTGTAGGACTGGGTGCTGGTGGCACCTTCGTAGACACACTAGTCAACCAAGGGGGTGCTACTTGGGTAGGATATGGAGTGATCATCACGATTGTGCCGATACTGATCGTAGGCTTGCTGGGGCGACTTGTCTTCAAGATAGACTACTTCACGCTTTGTGGCCTCATCTCCGGTAGCTCCACCAACCCACCTGCGCTCGCATTTTCAAACTCGCAGACTGATCTTGATGTACCATCGATAGGGTACGCTACTGTCTATCCTCTAACCATGTTTTTGCGAGTCTTGGCTGCACAACTACTCGTTATATTTTTTGTAGGAGGTTAATGGATCAGAAAAAAACATTAAATAACACTCGCCCGATTAACAAAAAAGTAGTAGGTTTGCAGAGTTGGAAACCAATCATTTATTCAGCTGAATATAAACTCTTATGGCTAATGCAATAAAAATCAAAAAAGGTCTTGATATTAGTCTAATGGGTAAAGCTCCTGAGATAGAGGTCTCTACCGCAAGGAGCAATACTTTTGGCATCGTACCAGACCATTTTGAGGGATTTCAGCCTAGACTCTCAGTGCAGGTAGGCGATCGAGTATTGGCAGGCAGCCCCGTCTTATACCACAAGAAATACCCTAACCTAGTGATATCCTCACCAGTGAGTGGTGAAGTGGTAGAGATTAAGCGTGGTGCAAAGCGCAAGATCCTCTACGTGGGGATCAGAGCAGATGAGCAAATCGAGTACAAACCATTTGATGTATCTGGTGTACAGCAGATGGATCGAGAAGTGCTCAGTGAGCTCCTTTTGGAGTCGGGGCTTTTTGCCCTCATCAATCAACGCCCTTATGACTATGTAGCCTTCCCCGGCACTACACCTAGGGATATCTACGTCACAGCTCACTTCTCCGCTCCTCTGATGCCTGATGCACTGAAGATCGTAGAGAAGGATAAGAAATACCTGCAGCTAGCAGTTGATGCTCTCGCCAAACTCACTTCTGGTAAAGTATACATTGGCAAGAAGAAGGGAAGCAACCTTGACCTGACCAACTGCGAGATGTATGAGCTTGAGGGGCCCCACCCAGTAGGCAACGTCGGCGTACTGATCAACCACACAAAGCCAATCAACAAGGGTGAGACGGTGTGGACACTAAGCATTGCCGAGCTGGCATTGATGGGTCGCTTCTTAGCCACTGGCAAGGTGGACTACTCTAAGAAGATTGTATTTGCAGGCTCACGTATGGCTACCGCTGGCTACAGCGAAGTGCTCCCAGGCTCGGACATCCGTGACCTAGTGGCACAAAAACTAGAGAACAACAAGGGCTCTATCCGGGTCATCGACGGTGACGTACTGACAGGTAGGAAGATAGATGATGATTACTACTTCCTGAATCCTAAGAGTAGCATCATCACCGCAATACCTGAGGGTGATGATGTCCATGACATACTTGGCTGGGCACTGCCAGGGTTTAAGAAATATAGCGTGAGTAGGATGTTCCCTACATTCTTGCTTGGGAAGAAGAAAACCTACGATCTGGATGCACGACTGCAAGGTGGTGAGAGACCCATCATCGTTAGCAACGAGTATGACAAGGTCTTCCCATTCGATATTTATCCCGAACAGCTCATCAAGTCGATCATCACATTTGACATCGACAAGATGGAGCAGCTGGGTATCTATGAGGTAGCGCCGGAGGACTTCGCTCTATGCGAATTTGTAGACACCTCTAAGCTAGAGCTACAATATATCGTACGCAAGGGACTTGACGAGCTATACAAAGAAATGGTATAAAGGCTACTTGACCTTGGTTCTCAGTAAAAAAGAAGTATTTAACCGACATAAAGTTAAGACACTACCTTGAACGCAGTAAGGAAACATTTGGATAAGATGAAGCCTACCTTCTCAAAAGGAGGAAAACTCTGGTGGCTTCAATCGGTATTTGATGGTTTTGAGACTTTCCTAGTCGTTCCTAATACGACCAGTAATAAGCAAGGAGCACACATCCACGATGCGATAGACTCTAAGCGAACCATGACTGCCGTCATCATAGCTCTGATCCCTGCCATCCTCTTTGGAATGTACAACCTCGGATACCAGCACTACCTGGTGACCGGGCAGCAAGTAGGCTTCTGGGCAACATTTTTCTATGGATTCTGCGCAATCCTACCGAAAATAATAGTCTCCTACTTAGTGGGACTAGGCATCGAATTTGCCGCAGCTCAGATAAAAGGCGAAGAGATCTCCGAGGGCTACCTCGTGACAGGACTACTGATCCCTATGATCCTCCCTATTGAGACCCCTCTATGGATGATGGCAATTGCTATAGCATTTGCAGTCATCTTTGCGAAGGAGGTCTTTGGAGGTACAGGATACAATATATTTAACGTTGCACTGATTACTCGTGCGTTCCTCTTCTTTGCCTATCCAGCTCAGATGTCTGGAGACGAAGTATTTATACGCACAGGTAAGACTTGGGGGCTTGGTGGCAGTGCCGCTCCGATAGATGCCTATACTGGGGCTACTCCTCTGGGGCAAGTCGGACTTGTCAATGAGGGGACTCCTGCACTGACCAACGCTATAGGTGAGCCACTGACTCGCTTGGATAGCTTTATAGGTCTGATCCCAGGCTCTATCGGGGAGACATCAACAATTGCAATCCTAATAGGCGCATTGATACTCATAGCTGTGGGTGTAGCAAGCTGGAAGATCATAGTCAGTACGTTTGCAGGCGGCTTCCTAACAGCTCTCCTCTTTAATGCAATAGGGACTACAAGTGCAATGTCTTTGCCTGCAATCGACCACTTACTATTGGGTGGCTTTGCATTTGGTGCAGTCTTTATGGCTACAGACCCAGTGACAGCATCGCGTACAAAAGTAGGCAAATGGATCTACGGTTTCCTGATCGGCTTTTTTGCCATCTCCATCCGTGTGCTCAACCCTGGCTATCCTGAGGGGATGATGCTTGCAATACTTCTGATGAATATCTTTGCATCACTCATTGACTACCTAGTCATTGACCGCAATATAAGCATGCGCAAGAAGCGTGCCCTGGCAGCAGCTAAGAAGTGACCACTTGGGGTGCAGGACACTCTGGATTTTTTAGAGAAAGCAGGAAAAGAAAATGAATAAAAATAGCAATACATACGTCCTTCTCTACTCACTTGTGATGGTAATAATTGTCGCAGTACTGCTTGCCTTCACATCACAGTCGCTCAAGGATCGTAAGCAAAATAATGCCAATATCGACCAGATGCGTCAGATATTAAGTGCCTTGCATGTCACATCGTCTAATGACAATGCCATTGATCTCTATGGCGCTACGATCGTAGACGCCTATCTGGTAGATACAGAGGGCAACATCGTAGACGACAGTCGCGGTGTAGGGGTAAAGGACGATGCATTTACCGCACGTCTATCTGACATCCCTTACAGCTCTACCCTG
>JAUNLH010000031.1 GCA_030532365.1 Porphyromonas sp. | reverse complement strand
ATCTGAGTACACAGCTGAATATCACCAATGTAGAGGCACTTCGTTTTTATGCTCGATTTGCCGATGTTGTGGTGCTGGCTAGGGAGCTCAATCTAGACCAGGTCGAGGAGATCCACCGAGCTATCGTAGAGGAGGGGATCCGAGGCCCTAAGGGTAAGTTGATACGGATAGAGATGTTTGCCCACGGTGCGCTCTGCATGGCAGTGAGTGGGAAGTGCTACTTGAGCCTGCACGAGATGAACTCGAGTGCCAACCGTGGTGCCTGCAACCAGATCTGCCGTAGGGATTACATCGTCACCAACAAAGAGAGTGGCATCGAGCTTGAGGTCGAAAATGAGCACATCATGTCTCCTAAAGACCTGAAGACCATCCACTTTATGAATAAGATGATCGATGCGGGGGTGCGGGTGTTTAAGATAGAGGGGCGTGCCAGAGGACCTGAGTATGTACGTACCGTCTCTGAGTGCTACAACGAGGCGATACATGCCTATCTTGATGGCGAATTTACGGACGAGAGGATCGCCAACTGGGATGAGCGCCTGGCGAAGGTATTCAATCGGGGCTTCTGGGATGGGTACTACCTAGGGCAGAGACTTGGTGAGTGGACTCACAGATATGGCTCATCGGCTACTCGCGTCAAGAGCCATTGTGGTACAGTGATCAAGTACTTCTCTAAGCTTGGTGTCGCTGAGATTGAGCTTAGAGCACAGACACTGCACCAGGGCGATGAGATGGTGATCACAGGTCCTACCACAGGTGCGGTATTTTTCGATTTGAAGGAGATACGCGTAGACGATGAGGTACGGAGCGAACTGAGTGAGAAGGGCACACGCTTTAGTTGCGTGGTTCCAGAAAAGGTACGACCGGGCGACAAGGTCTATGTGATGAAGGTACGCGAGGAGCAGAAGGAAAGTAAATATTTCTGACAGAGATGAATAACATACATTTGATACCCAATGAGAAGTACGCCTTTCTCATAGAGATGAAGGTGCGAGACTATGAGTGCGACCTGCAGAAGGTGGTGAATAATGCTAACTATCAGCGATATATGGAGCACGCTCGCCACGAGTTTCTCCTTTCGCTGGGTGATAGCTTCGCCGAGATGAACCAGCAGGGCGTTGACACGATGGTTGCAAAGGTGATCATCAGCTACAAGCAGCCTCTGAGGAGTGGTGATCGATTTTGGGTAGGGCTCAATTACCACAAGGAGGGTGCAAGGCTGGTCTTTCTCGAAGATGTGATCAAGATGGAAGATCACTCCATAGCTGCCACTGGCGAGGTGCACACTGTGGTCGTGAAGGATGGCGTGCTGACACGTGGTGAGTACATAGATGAGCTTCTGAGCGTCTTTGAATCCAAGTCTCTGTGATCCAAGAAGATATACCTTTGAGCCAAGGATGGACTAGAGAGGAGCGGGCACTGCTCACCCTGAGTTGCACAGAGCGATTAGGAGCAGCGACTGCAAGGGCACTGATAGAGCACTTTGGCTCAGCCGCGGAGGTGCTAGAGGCGAGTCCTAGAGCGTTGGCAGAAGTGCCAGGTGTGGGGCGTAAGCTAATCTCTATCTTGATGCAACGCGATGGAGCTAAAATCGCAGAGGAGGAGATGGCTCTCTTGCGTCACCGGCGTGAAATCGGTGATCCTATCGATACTCTCTTTGTAGATCATGAGGGGTACCCGGCATCATTGGCTCACTGTAACGATGCGCCACTAGTGCTCTATGTGCGTGGCAAGATACCTATCGATGCCCCTATGCTGGCAGTGGTGGGCACCCGACAGTCGACCCACTATGCAGCGGATGCACTTGATCGTCTCTTTACCAATCTAGCACAGCTCTGTCCGGAGCTGGTCATCGTTAGTGGTCTTGCCTATGGTGTAGATCAGTTAGCCCACTCTATCGCACTGGAGAAAGGGCTTAGGACCATTGCAGTAGTGGCGCATGGGCACTACACGCTCTACCCCTCTGCACATAGAGAGTTAGCTCGAGAGATCATGACACACGGAGGGGCTGTGGTGACCGAGTATCGCTATAATACACGTGCTCTACCCCAGCGCTTTGTGGCACGCAATAGGATCGTTGCAGGGCTTTCTAGTGGAACTCTTGTGGTAGAGAGCCCTAAGAAAGGTGGTGCGCTCATCACAGCGAGCATAGCCTTTGACTACGGGCGGAGCCTCTTTGCCCTGCCTGGTCGCCTTTTCGACAAGACATCGGAGGGTTGTAATCGACTGATAGCCTTTCAGAAAGCCACCCTGCTATTATCTGCCGAGCAGCTCCTTGAGGAGCTCAACCTCCTGCCCGATCTGTGCTCGCCCACTCCCCTACCCTTCGGTAACCAAGAGCCTGAGAGTGAAGATGATACAAGGCACCCTATACTGGCAGAGCTTGCAAAAGTAGATGTCCTGACTCTCGAGGATCTGAGCATGCGCCTGGGCATGACCATTCCCGAGGTGTCGGCACAACTCTTTGACCTAGAGCTGGATGGCAAGATACGTGCACTGCCAGGTGGGCGTTATGTCTTGCGCCATAACTAAATGTCCGTGATAGTAATAATATAGATTAACAGTAAAACTGTTTTAGAATTCTTGACAATAGATAGGCAGGTCTTCATATAGAATATCATTATATTTGCTGGAAACTTAGGAGGCATGTAATATTGTCTAAATAGAAAAAAGAATTAAGATAGATGTCTAGTATGGATCAAGGGAGAGTCGATGTGAGGGCACTCACAGAGCTGATAGAGCAGGAGAGTCGCTTTTTGGATCTGCTCAATAATGGTATGGAGCAGGTCATCGTGGGGCAGAAGCACCTACGAGAGAGCTTGCTCATAGGTCTGCTGGCAGACGGTCACATACTCCTAGAGGGTGTGCCTGGACTGGCGAAGACGCTGGCGATAAAGACCTTAGCAGACCTGATGGATGCGAAGTTTAGCAGGATTCAATTTACCCCTGACCTACTCCCTGCAGACGTGATTGGTACCCAGATATATAGTCAAAAGAATGAGACCTTTAGCATTAAGCAGGGGCCTATCTTTGCCAATCTAGTGCTGGCTGATGAGATAAATCGCGCGCCTGCTAAGGTACAGAGTGCACTACTGGAGGCAATGCAGGAGCGACAGGTGACCATAGCGGAGCAGACCTTTGCCTTGCCTAAGCCTTTCCTCGTGATGGCTACTCAAAACCCTATAGATCAGGAGGGGACCTATCAGTTGCCTGAGGCTCAGAGTGACCGATTTATGATGAAAGTGGTTGTTGGCTACCCAACTAAGGAGGAGGAGCGACAGATAGTGATGTCTCAGATCCGTCAGGAGTCTGCTGAGACCAAGCCCGTAGTCACAGCCGAGGAGGTATTGCACGCTCGTGAGATAGTTCATCAGGTATACATTGATGAAAAGATCCATAAGTACATAGTAGACATTGTATTTGCTACGCGCTTCCCCGACGAGGCGGGTCTTTCGTCTCTCAAAGGTATGATAAGCAACGGTGCTTCTCCACGTGCTTCTATTAACCTTGCTCTAGCAGCGCGTGCCTACGCATTTATCAAACATAGAGGTTACGTGATCCCTGAGGACGTGCGGGCTGTCTGTCACGATGTACTGCGCCATAGAGTGACCCTTAGCTATGAGGCAGAAGCCAATAACCTACAGCCAGACGAGGTGATCAGTGAAATACTTAATGTAGTTGAGGTGCCCTAACCCCATAAGTAGATCTAGTGAATACTGAAGAGTTACTACAGAAGATCAGGCGCATAGAGATTAAGTCCAATCGCCTCTCTAAGAACATCTTTTCTGGTGAGTACCGCTCAACATTTAAGGGGCGTGGTATGTCCTTTAGTGAGGTGCGAGAGTACCAGATAGGTGATGACGTGCGGGATATTGACTGGAACGTCACTGCCCGCTACGCAAAGCCCTATATCAAGGTCTTTGAGGAGGAGCGTGAGCTGACGATGCTGCTCCTGATTGATGTCTCTAAGAGTGGTCAGTTTGGTACCATCGAGAAGACTAAGCGTCAGCTCTTGGCTGAGATAGCGGGGACGCTTGCCTTTAGCACTATCACCAATAACGACAATGTCGGGGTCCTCTTTTACTCCGACAGAGTAGAGAAGTACATACCTCCGAGCAAAGGGAGAAAGCACGTGCTTCATATTCTTTTGGAGATACTAACGATGGAGCCAGTAGGTAGCGGAACCAACCTCTCCGAGGCACTTCGGTATGCGCATAATGTGCAGAAGAAGCAGTGCACACTCTTCATTCTCTCGGACTTTATAGATGAGAGCGATTATGGTCAGACCATCAGTGTCGTAAGTCGTAAGCACCAGATCATGGCGATGCGTGTCTACGACCCACATGAGACAGTGCTGCCAAAGGTGGGTCTTCTGAGGGCTACTGATGCAGAGAGTGGTGAGATCATGTTGCTCGACACTTCCTCTAGGAGTGTGCAGGAGCAGTACAGAGATTACTGGCACCACCTCACCACATACATGGTAGAGACCTTTAAGAAATATGACATCATCAATGCAAGCACTGCCACAGACAAGGACTATGTGCCGGCTCTGCAACGACTGTTTGATGAAGGTAGCAGGATAAGAGTGTGATGAGGAAAAGCCTTCATAAATATATAGCTAGCTTAGCAATGATGCTGCTACTCCTAGGGAGCAGTGCAGATGTCTTTGCACAAGATGTAAGGATCATCTCGGAGGTAAATCCAGCGAGTATACGTATTGGTGAGCAGTCAGCCCTCAAGATACGGGTAGTCTACCCTCATGAGGGCAATGCTAGGCTTATACTGCCTAAGGATACGCTGACCCATGGGGTAGAGATCGTAGAGAGCCACATGGTTGACTCGATGACGGTTAATGACAAGCTCCGAGAGCTTGTCTATGAGGTCACCATAACCTCCTTTGACTCTGCTACCTACCTACTCAATAACATCAGTGCACTAGTGGGAGACTCGCTTTACACCGATGAGGATCCTCCCCACTTGGTAGTGAACACCATCCCCGTTGATACAGAGCATCCAGAGGAGTTCTATGACATCAAGCCACAGTGGAAGCCTCCTTTTGTCTGGAAAGACTACATCATTTATCTCTACATCGCAATTGGCGTAATTTTGATTGCGCTTCTTATCTACTTCATAATTAAGTGGTTAAAGAAGAGAAAAGTGGATGAAGAGAGGGCAGAAGAGGTACCGCTTGATGACCCCTACTCTGAGGCAATGCATAGTCTAGAAGCACTTCGGGAGAGACGTGTCTGGGAGCAAGGACAGACCAAGATGTACTACACAGAGCTGACCGATATTATACGTCGATATCTGTGGAGAGTGTATGATATTTCAACTCTAGATAGGACTACAGCTGAGATATTGCAGGAATACAAAGAGCACGTAGGTAGAGAAAGAATGTACCGAGAGCTAAGTGAACTCTTGCAGACAAGTGATCTAGCTAAGTTTGCCAAGTATGAGCCACTGGCGGAGGTGAATAATAGAATGCAGACAGTTGCGGTAGCCTTTGTGGAGGAGCATAAGCCTGAGCCAGAGGAGACTACGGAGGAGGAAGGAGGTAAGACCGGAGCATGATTACCTTTGCAAAGCCATTATACTTCCTTTTATTACTGGCAGTTCCACTATTCGTCTATCTCTACTATCTGAGAGAGAAAAAGCCTGCAACGTTTAAGATCAGTTCGTTAGGAGCTTTTAGGAAGTCTCAGCTGTCGTGGAAGAGCAGATGGTACTGGCTGCCCGATTTACTCCTCCTCGTTGCATACGTTTTGATGGTAGTCGCATTGGCGCGACCTCAGAGTAGCACGTCGCATACGATGCAGACTACAGAGGGGATCAATATCGTGATCACGCTTGACCTCTCTGGGAGTATGCTATCTCGAGATCTGCAACCCAACCGTATGGAAGCTGCCAAGACAGTTGCTGCTGAGTTCGTTAACTCCAGACCTAATGATAATATCGGACTGGTGGTCTTTGCCGGCGAGAGTTATACTCAGTGCCCACTGACGACAGATCATGCTGTATTGCTCAACCTCATCAATAGCCTAGAAATGGGGCTGATGAACGATGGCACTGCCATCGGAAGTGGACTTGCGACCTCGATCAACCGCCTGCGAGAGATAGAAAGCAGCGGTAGTAAGGTTATTATTCTACTCACTGACGGTAGCAACAACCAGGGTGCCATCTCTCCACTTAGTGCAGCAGAGATTGCCAAAAACTACGGTATAAAGGTCTATACCATCGGTGTCGGGACTATGGGAGAGGCACCTACGCCAGTCCAGACCATGTTTGGAATTGAGTACCGCATGATGCCTGTGGAGATCGATGAGCCACTGATGCAACAAATATCTGACCTCACAGGCGGACAATACTTCAGAGCTACCGACAACGCCTCCCTTAGGAGTGTATACGCTGAGATCGATAGGATGGAGAAGGATGAGCTAAAAGTGGAGAGCTTCACACAGATGACAGAGCACTTTGAGATCTATCTCTGGATCGCTATGATTCTATCCCTTGTAGCACTCCTACTCCGCGTGACGTTCTTCAAGACTTTGCCATAACCTATGAGATTCTTGTATCCAAAGATACTGCTATTACTAATACCGCTGCTACTGATAGGTGGTTATATCTTCTTCCATATTTCAAGGCAGAGAAAGGTATTGAAGCTCTTTGGCGATACCGAGCTTGTCAAGGAGCTGATGCCTGACCTCTCACTAAGGAGAAAGCTAGGACGCCATCTCATACTGCTCATAGCTATGGGCTTTATGATCGCAGCATTGGCACGCCCACAGGTGAGAGCTGGGAAGGCAAATGTCAAACGTGAGGGAATTGAGATGATCGTCTGTTTGGACATCTCCAACTCGATGTACTCAGATGACGTGAAGCCAAGTCGCCTAGCACGCGCCAAAGCCCTTGTTTCTAGGATGATGGAGACTATGAGTCAAAATAAGGTAGGGCTCATCTACTTTGCTGGTGAGGCTTATGTACAGTTGCCCATAACTGCAGACCTCGTGTCAGCCAAGATGTTTCTCGATGTCGCTTCTCCCAATATGATTGAGCGACAAGGTACAGCTCTGGACCACGCCATTAGGCTAGCAATACGTAGTTTCTCAGGAGATGAGAAAGTGCAGAAAGCCATCATACTTGTCACTGACGTGGAGGATCATGAGGGCGATGTCATGAAAGCAGTTGCAGAAGCTAAGGGAAAGGGGATCAGCATCCATGTAGTTGGCGTAGGCTCTCCTAACGGTGGACCTATCCGTTTGCCAGATGCAGGATACCTTACTGATGAGCAGGGCGATATGGTTGTGACCAAGCTCAATGAGCAGATGGGACAGGAGATCGTGGCAGCGAGTGGTGGGGTCTACGTTAGAGCTACTGACGTCTCTGCGACGACCAAGGTGCTCAAGGACAACCTCGACAAGCTAGAGAAGAGCGATCTCGAGACTACAATGTATAGCACCTACGAAGAGCTTTATCATTACTTCCTCATTCCAGCTCTTATCCTCCTAGCTTTCAGCTTTATTTATCTTGATCGCAAGAATAGACACATCAGAGAGATGGGTCTATTTGAGCCTAAGAAGCATCATTCATGAAGCGAACAAGCCTCCTCATAGCACTATTCATACTATGCGCCCCACTCACCCTTTCAGCTCAGAAAGAGGTGCGACAGCTGGTGCGCAAGGGTAATACTCTATACGAAAAGCAAGACTTCTCAAAGGCAGAGATAGAGTACCGCAGAGCTCTAGAAATATCTCCCAATGATACGGAGACGAACTACAACCTAGCTAACACGCTCTACAAGACAGAGCGAGGCGAAGAAGCAGTGAAGCTTTATCAAGGATTATTGCAGAAGATCGAGCTACTATCACCCCCAAAAGGAGCAGACGCAGCTCATAATGCGGGCAATGTCATGATGGCTACTCAGAACTATGCACAAGCCGTAGAGCTGTACAAAGAGTCACTAAGGCGCCGTCCGGACGATGAGGAAACCCGATACAACCTTGCTTTGGCTCAGAAGTTACTAGAGGAGCAAGAGCAAGATGGTGGTGGTCAGGATGATAACCAAGAGGAGGAGCAAGACGATCAAGAAGATCAGGAGCAACAAAATCAAGAGCAGCCTCAAGACAACAACCAAAACGACCAAAAGCCACAAGAACAACCCTCTGAGGATGAACGGATGGCTCAGGACAATGCCGAGCAGATCCTAGATGCCTATCTCGAGAACGAGAAGGAGACACAAGAGAAGATCGAGAAGATCAAGCAACAACAGCAGAAGGGTAAGCGTTCAAGACCCAAGAACTGGTAATAATCATGAGCAAGAGCATACTTAGATTTCGACATATTTGGCTACTCTGTCTCTTACTACTTCCATTAGGGAGTTATGCAACAGATGAGCCTGCTAGCTTCGAACTGATCGTCCCCAATCGCATCGTAGCAGGCGAGAAGTTCCAGATACAGTTTGTCCTCAATAACGCTGCCGGTAAGGATTTTGCCCTACCTACGCTCAATGGCATCGAGGTATTGTACGGACCCGCCACCTCTACTACCTCAAGCACAAGCATCATCAATGGTAAGATGACTAAGCAGCGTAGCACAGCCTTTACCTACACACTCCTGGCACGAGAAGAGGGCACCTACACGATCCCTGAAGCGACTATTAAGGTGGGGAGTGCTACCTATCGCACTAAGCCAAAAGAGATAAACGCCCTCCCTCCTTCTGCATCTCAGAGTGCCAATAGTGGCGGTGGTAGCAATAGACAAAGTGAAGCTGGGAGCCAGCGGATCTCCAAGGATGACTTCTTTGTCACTGTCACTCCGAGCAAACGATCTGCATACGAGCAGGAAGCCATACTCCTAACCTTCAAGTTGTACTCCAAGCACAGTGACATCAGCATTCCCAGTGTCAAGTTACCCGAGTTTGAAGGTTTCATCCGCGAAGAGATCAACACCGGGGATCTACAGCTACAATACGAGAACTACAGAGGAGAGAACTACTACACTGTCGAGTTTTATCAAGTGCTCCTCTTCCCTCAAAGATCAGGCACTCTCACGATCCCCAAGGGCACCTTTGACATCTCGGCACGTGTGCTCGTGAGCAGTCCAGGTCGAGACTTCTTTGATAGCTTCTTCGATCAGTTCCAAAACGTCAATATCACCGTCACCTCACCCAATACTCAGATAGAGGTCAAGCCCCTACCCACTCCACGCCCAGCCAACTTCAGTGGAGCTGTAGGTGACTTTAAACTCAAGGCAGAGGTCCCTACTAGCGTGCTCAAAACCAATGAGAGCCTGAGATATAATGTAGAGATCTCAGGAAGTGGCAATCTCAATCTCATAAGTACTCCAAAGCCATCATTTCCAGAGGGTTTTGAGGAGTACGACCCACAGCAGACCAATAATTACAGAGCAACACTCTCAGGAATGCAGGGGAGCCGACTAGGCGAGTACTACGCTGTGCCGCGCTACACCGGTGACTTCACCATACCAGCTATCGAATTTGTCTACTTCAACCCCAAGACTCACTCCTATGAGACTGCCACCGCACCTGCTGTACGCTTGCATGTGGACAAGGGTGAAGGAGGCGAGAATGCACCTGCCGCGGTCACCGGCTACTCAGGTCAGAGCGAAGTTAAGTATATAGGGCAAGACATCCGCTATCTAAAGGGAAGGGGCATGAAGCAACCCTTCACAAAGCCCGACTTCGTGCAGTATGCCCTACTCTACCTCCTTGGGCTAATGCTAGGTGGAGGGCTCTACTTCGCTTACCGCAAACAACTAGCTAATAGAGCGGACACAGCACACAATAGACGTAAGAGAGCTGGTAAGATGGTGAGGAAGCACCTCAAGGCTGCAAGTCGCCTGCGCTCGACTGGCGATGTGACAGCTTACTACGAAGAGCTACTACGAGGTCTTAACAACTATCTCGGCGCCAAGTTCCATATTCCTCAGTCCACTCTCTCCAAGGAGACAATCCAGAAGCGTATGGAGGATGCCGGAGTGCCAAAGCCATTGGTAGTAGAGACGCTACAACTCCTCGAAGAGCTAGAAATGACGCGCTTCACCCCTATGGGAGCTAGCGAGCAAAAAGAGCTACTCTATGACAAGGCCTCATCACTTATCGAGAACATCCAAAAAGTGAAGATTAAGCTGTAAGAAAGGGATCTCAGATGAAACGGATACACTATATCATATTATTGCTCTGTGCCATACCAGTCGTACTCATAGCTCAAGAGGAGAGCGCTCAACACGCACTGTATCAAGAGGGTATGACAGCTTATCAAGAAGCAGACTACCCAAAAGCCATCACACTCTTTCAGCAGGTCTTGGATGAAGCCCCACAAGAGGAGAAGAGCGCTGACAAATACTACAATCTCGGTTGTGCCTACTTCAAAAACGGAGACATTGCAGAGTCAGTCCTACAGTTTGAGCGAGCCTATCGACTGGCACCATCAGACCCGGACATCAAGTTCAACCTCACACTAGCCACCTCACGGATCGAAGACAAGATGGAGCCACGCTCAGAGTTCTTCCTCACACGATGGCTGGTAGGCGCATCGCACTGGATGGGGCTAAAGAGCTGGTTGTACTTGGGTATCATCACATTTATCATCGCTGTAATAGGATTTGTCACCTATGCAGTTAGTGACCGCACCCTAATGAGGAAGATTGGGTTCTTCGGTGGAATTGCCCTCCTGGTTGTTTCTCTCTTTGCCAACGTAATGGTCTATCATTCAAATAGATTCGTAAATGACGAGCAAGAAGCCATAGTAATGGCAGATATCGTCACCGTGAAGAGCTCACCCGACCACTCCTCAGAGGATATTGTGGTGATCCACTCTGGGCTAAAAGTAGAGCAGCAAAGGAGGATAGGCTCGTATGTAGAGGTGATGCTGCCAGATGGCACGATCGGCTGGGTGCAAGAGCAGGAGATAGAGACGATCAATAACTTTTAACCAAGGCAGAGTAATATGTTTGTACGCCTTAAAGCATGGGTGGAGTCGTTAGTTGAGTGGGAGAAAGAGCTCTTCCTCACCCTCAATGGTAGCAACTCACACTACCTAGACAGCGTAATGTACTTCATCTCTGATAAGTGGCCGTGGATTGTATTCATGATCCTTCTGCTACTGATGACTACCTACAGACAAAAGCGGCATGAAGCCATACTATTCATCCTCTTTTGTGCACTGTTGGTCACCTTTTCCGACATGATCTCCTCCGGTATCATCAAGCAGCTATTTCAGAGAGCGCGTCCTACACACCACATCGTCACGCGCGACATAGTCAGCACTGTACTTGACTATAGAGGAGGGGGATACGGCTTTGTATCGGGGCACGCGACCAATTTCCTCGCATTCGTCACCTTCTCCTCACTAGTGCTTAGGAATCGGAAGTATACGATTATTGCCTTCATAGTGGGTCTTACGGTAGCCTACTCACGAGTCTACCTAGGAGTACACTTCATCACAGATATTGTAGGAGGGATAATCTTGGGCATCATCATTGGAAGTATCGTCTACTACGGCTACTATCAGAGCCGTATGGTATTCTTAGATATGCCAAAAAGCAAAGCACTAAAGTGTTACCTACAGCCCGACTCGCGCAGAAAGGACATTGCAATCCTTCTTACTGCCACCTATGTAGCCATCTGGCTCCTTGCTCCATTGTTCATACAGTTTTACCACTAGTATATTTAATAATCACACATCATGACAACTAACACATACACCCCAATTCTAGCAAAGTTCCCTATTACAGAAGAGGTCATAGACGTACGACCTATTGGTAACGGACATATCAATGACACACTGGGAGTCACCGTACGCCAGCCCGATGGTACTGAAGATATAAAGTATGTCTTACAGCGCATCAATCACGAGATCTTTACAGATGTAGAGACGCTGCAGAAAAATATCTTCGCAGTAACTGAGCACATACGCAAACACCTACAAAGTGCTAACGAGCCAGACGTAGACCGCAAGGTCCTGACATTCATTCGCACAAAGGAGGGAGAGGAGTATGCCGAGCATGAGGGTGGCTACTGGCGACTCTCCTACTTCATCCCTGGCAGTAAGAGCTACGACAACGTCACACCAGAGCTTGCAGAGAAGGCAGGCGAAGCGTTTGGCGACTTCCACAATATGCTCTCAGACCTACCCGAACCACTCGGAGAGACCATTCCTAACTTTCACAATATGCCCTTCCGGCTCGAAGAGCTACGCACTGCCGTAAAGGAAGACCGCGCAGGTCGAGTCTCCGAGGTCCAAGAGCTACTCACTGAGCTAGAGCGCCGTGCCGATGCCATGTGTATCCAGGAGAAGTACTCAGAGGAGGGAAAGCTAGTGAAGCGCACCACACACTGCGACACTAAGGTCAATAACGTACTCTTTGACAAGGAGAGCGATGAGTGTCTCTGTGTGATAGACCTGGATACCGTGATGCCCGGATACGTACTCTCAGACATAGGCGACTTCATCCGCACTGCTGTCAATACCGGAGCTGAAGATGAGGAAGAGCTCTCTAAGGTACAGGTCGATATGGAGATCTTCAAAGCCTTTACTCGGGGCTATATGGTCACGGCACAGAAGTTCCTCACTCCACTAGAGATCCAGCTACTGCCATACGGAGGTCGCCTGCTCACCTACATGCAGGCGGTACGCTTCCTCACCGACTACCTCAATGGCGACACCTACTACAAGACACACAAGCCGAAGCACAATCTGATCCGCACTGTGGCTCAGTTTGAGTTTCTGCTCCGCCTCGAAGAGCATCAGGAGGAGATGGATGACTTCATGAAGCAGTGGCTATAGGACGGTGTCGAAAGATAAGCTAGATCATCCAAAAGGCAAGTGGAGCTACGCCTTCTCGTGGCAACGTGTAAGGGCGAGCTTCGGACATGCGTGGCGTGGTGTGCGTTGGCTCTTCCGAAAGGAGGCTAACGCTCACATCCACCTCGTCTGTATGCTACTTGTACTAGCGGCTGGGCTTATCTTTAACATCCAAAAAGGCGAGTGGATAGCCATCCTACTCTGCATCGCACTGGTCTTATCTCTAGAGGCAGTCAATAGCAGTATAGAACAGCTATCAGACCAAGTGAGTAGCGAGTACACACCAAAGATCAGAGATACCAAAGATCTCGCTGCTGGCGCAGTACTCATAGCCGCAATAGTGGCTCTGACTATTGGTCTCATCATCTTCGTACCCTATATCCTCCAGCTCCTCTAAGGGCTAGCAAGGAGGGCAAGAAAAAAGGTGATTGGTCTCAACCGAGATCAATCACCTTATCTTTTGTGCGCGGAATGAGAGTCGAACTCACACATCCAAACGGATACTACCCCCTCAAAGTAGCGCGTCTACCAATTCCGCCACCCGCGCATCAAACTATTTTCTCAACAACATTAGCACCAGGTACAAATTAGCTGGTAGTGCCCAAGACAGGAATCGAACCTGCACGTTATCGCTAACACTAGTACCTGAAACTAGCGCGTCTACCAATTCCGCCACTTGGGCCTATTCACAAGCCCTTCGCTACTGTTGCGACTGCAAAGATAGCAAAAATGTCGAAACCGACAAAATATTTAATTCATTTAGGATCAGATTTCATAGCACCCTGGAGCCCAATAGAATAGACACGAAGTGCAACCAGAGCCATCGCCTTAATCGCAACAAACAGACCACCTCATAGGGGGCTCTCAATTACACAGCATCCTAAGCTAGAAAAATTTCACCCCCGAACTCAGAAAATCTAAGTTGGGAACTTCGATGCACCTAAGTTCCGAACTTCGATAAGTCTAAGTTCCCAACTAAAATAATTTGAGTTGGGAGGTCACTTTTTCTTGAGTTTGGGTAGTGGACACTTTTTATTTGTCGTCCTGTTTGAAGCGTCATGCTAGTGGCTTATTTGAGTGTATCATAGGGATAATGGGGGAGAAGCTACTATTTTGGTACCTTTGTGCCAAGGAAGAGTAGAAGAAAAAGGGTAAGGAAACAGAGCAGGCAGGCTTGTCGCTGGTGTCTTTGGGACACGGGAGGAAAGTCCGGGCCACGTAGAGCACCATGCTTCCTAACGGGAAGTTGCCGTGAGGCAAATGAAACATAACAGAAAATAACCGCCACCCTAGGGTGGTAAGGGTGAAAAGGTGAGGTAAGAGCTTACCGGGCTGGTAGTGATACACAGCCGCAGTATGTATCGTGGGTGGTAAGATCGTGTATACCGACGTATTTGGTAGGGCTGCTCGCCCGATGTCGAGGGGTAGATCGCTAAAGGTGGGTGGTGACACTCATCGTAGATAAATGACAGGCACGCGCTTCTTCGCGCAAGAGGTGCGGACAGAACCCGGCTTATAGCAGGCTCTTGCTCCTTGCCGTTTTTTCTTTCTTACATGTCTTAATGTAATGTGAATGCTATGTAGGAGATAGCTCGCATGTATGGTAGTAGATGAGGACGACAGGTAATAGTCAGGATAGAGCAGAAGTAAAGGAGCAATTAGAACGTCTCCAAGAGAAGCGCAAGCAGGGACAATCGTCATTTTTCAGGCGTGCCAAATATCATGGCATCATGGCTTATCGATTTGTAACCAATGATATATGGCGACTCCATGACAATGAGGTCACCGGTATGAGAGGCTTCTTTGTGAAGACGCTAAGAGTCATCTACATCTCCGTGAAGGAGTTTGTACAGCAGGTGGTACCTCAAAAGGCATCCTCACTTACCTACACGACGCTTCTCTCGATAGTACCGGTACTGGTGATACTCTTGAGCGTAGCTACGGGCTTTGGGATGAGCGAGTCGGTACAGAGAGCGCTCTATGAGTACTTCCCCGCACATCAGGAGGAGCTAACGGCTGCCTTTGTCTTTGTCGAGCGGTATGTGGATACCATCCAAGGAGGACTACTGATAGGGGTCGGTATTGCGATCCTGCTCTACTCAGTGATGGCTATGTTTATCGCTGTGGAGAATACGGTGAATTATATCTGGCAGATCAAGAAGGGGCGACCGTTCAGAAGGAGGGTCTTTGGCTATCTGGCGTGGTTTTTCTTGTTGCCACTATCGATCATATTTGCCTCGTTGGCAAATATCTTCATCAGCTCTCTTTCGAGCATCACACTGTTGGGTAATATAAGCCTAACTCCCTTAGCTTCAGTGCTGCTAAAGGTGCTCCCCTACGTGATTTTGGTGATCATCTTTACCAGTTTTTACCTACTGGTACCCAATACCAAGGTGCGCTTCGTACCTGCCTTTATCTCCGGTGTCCTTGTGGGTGTGGCGTTTCAGATCTTTCAGATGTTCTATATCTCGGGTCAGCTGTGGGTGAGCCGGTACAATGCCATATATGGTAGCTTTGCTGCGCTCCCGCTATTGATGCTGTATATTCACCTGACTTGGGTGATCGTCTTATTTGGCGCTCAACTTAGCTACGCCATTCAGAATGCTGATCGGTACGCCTTTAAGAGTGAGAGCGACTCTGTGAGTCGTAGGTTTAGAGACTTTGTGGCACTGCTGATCATGAAGAAGGTGGAGCTTAACTTTAGGCATGAGGGGAAGGCATATACCGCTGAGGAGCTAGCTCAGCAGTGCAACCTGCCCATCTCCGTGGTCAGCGACACCATAGAAAAGTTGGTCGCATGTAAGCTCCTGGTGGAGATACCATCGAGGAAAAACAAATGGTCCCCTACTTATATGCCTGGCGTGGAGGTGAGCACAATCACCGTCGGACGTGTACTGACGGCACTCGATAGGCTTGGGTCAGAGAGCTTTAGGGTCGACCTCTATGATGAGTACGCTGTAGAGTGGGACATCGTGAGGAGGTCTCGGATCACGCGCGAGACGGAGTTGGACATGTTGGTGATAGACTTATAATACAGAGAGGATTACGATAAATGAGAGACTTTATTCTGACAGAAGCAGATACCGATAAGGCTTATCTTGTGGGTGTAGTCACTCCTGAGCAAACCGAGACTGAGACCAACGAATACCTGGATGAGCTGGCATTCCTTGCGGACACCGCACATATCGAGCCGGTAAGGGCATTCACTCAGAGGATGGACAACCCTCATCCTGCTACATTTGTAGGGAGTGGAAAGCTAGAGGAGATCGCTGAGGGGATAAAAGAAGATGAGATCAGCACAGTAATTTTTGACGATGAACTATCGCCTAATCAGCTGAGAAACATAGAGAAGATACTGAAGGTGCGCATCCTGGATCGTACTAGTCTGATTCTGGAGATATTCGCCTCGAGAGCTCGTACTGCCCATGCTAAGACGCAGGTCGAACTCGCACAATATAATTACTTACTGCCACGACTTACCCGTATGTGGACCCACCTCGATCGTCAGAGAGGTGGTACAATGATGAGAGGACCAGGCGAGACTCAGCTGGAGACAGACCGAAGGATCATTCTTGACAAGATAAGTCGACTTAAAGAGCAACTTGAAAAGATCGACAAACAAAAGCAAGTGCAACGCAAGAACCGAGGGAAGCTCACGAGAGTGGCACTTGTAGGTTATACCAACGTCGGTAAGAGCACGCTGATGAATTTGCTTGCAAAGAGTGATGTCTTTGCTGAAGATAAGCTCTTCGCTACACTGGACACCACGGTTCGCAAGGTTGTAATTCACAACCTCCCTTTCCTGCTCTCGGACACGGTAGGCTTCATACGTAAGCTCCCGACAGAGCTAATAGAGTCCTTCAAGTCTACCCTCGACGAGGTCCGAGAGGCCGACCTTCTGGTGCATGTAGTAGACGTCTCGCACCCGGCATTTGAGGATCAAATAAGAGTCGTAGAGCAAACTCTCAACGAAATCCTAGAGGGGGAGCATATACCTACATTGCTAGTATTCAATAAAATAGATGCCTTCTCATTTGAAGAGAAGGACGAAGATGATCTGACACCGAAGTCCAAGGGAAACTTCTCTTTAGACGAGTTAAAAGAGACCTGGATGGCACACCATGGTGAGGAGGACACGCTATTTATCTCTGCGAAGACCGGAGCTGGCATCGACGAGCTACGGGATATCCTCTATCGCCGAGTACGGGAGGTGCACACCAAGAGGTTCCCATACAACGACTTCCTATTCGACACTTACGAGCATCTTATGGACGAGTGGAATGAGATGCAAAATAAGAGCGAAGAGTAAAGAAAGTTTTAGGTAAGTTTGTATTAGGTATGGAGTGTAGACCGCTCTATGCCTGGATGTCAAACATTTAGATCTAAAACTATTATGGTCATAGGTATTCCTAAAGAAATCATGGGAGGTGAGAGCAGAGTGTCTGCTACACCTGAGACGGTGGCAAAGTTTGTTGCAGATGGAGCCATAGTATTGGTAGAGTCTGGTGCCGGGCACCCCTCATATCACGAAGATGATGCCTACATCGAGGCTGGAGCTGAGATACTTACCGACGTTGCCGAGCTTTACCGTCGAGCAGATCTTATACTGAAGGTCAAGGAGCCTCTCTTCAATGAAACGCTCCAGAGACATGAGGTAGATATGATGCACGAGGGTCAAGTGCTCATAACCTTTATACACCCTGCCTCTCCCGTCAACCATGAGATGGTAAGGATGCTTGCTAACCAAGGTGTGATCTCTCTGACACTCGATGGAGTACCTAGGATTTCTAGAGCTCAAAACATGGATGCCCTCACCTCTATGAGCACTTGTGCCGGATATAAGGGTATTCTGATGGCTGCCAACGATATGGGCAGCTTCATGCCCCAGATGTTCACAGCTGTAGGTCAGATCAAGCCGGCTAAGGTACTCGTCATTGGCGTAGGTGTGGCTGGACTTCAAGCTCTAGCGACTGCTAGGAGACTCGGAGCTATCACCTATGCTGCTGATATACGCCCAGCTGCAGCGGAGCAAGCTACAAGCTTAGGGGCGAAGTTGGTCGATACCGGCGTACCTGCAGAGCTCGCTATCGCAGAGGGCGGATATGCCAATAGCCTACCCAAGGAGGTCCTAGAGCGCGAGCGCCAACTCCTCGCTCCAATCATCAAGGAGATGGATGTCGTCTTCTGCAGTGCTCTAGTGCCGGGTAAGATCGCCCCGACACTCATCACAGAGGAGATGGTAAAGGAGATGAAGCTAGGCTCCGTAATCGTCGATATCTCAATAGACCAGGGCGGGAACTGCGAGATCACACCTCCTGGTAAGCGAGAGCGCAAGCATGGTGTCATGATCAACGGTATCAAGAATATCCCAGGTCTACTCCCGACCAGCTCTACATGGATGTTCGCTCAAAATATATACAACCTCACGAAGTACCTGACTAAGGATGGCAAGATCGTACTAGATATGGACGATGAGATTTGCCGCTCCATCCTAGTGACACGCGACCACGAGGTCGTTCATGCCGGAACTCTAGAGGCGATGGGGGCCAACCTCTGATCGTACCTTAATAATACACACATAAAGATCAATAGGTATGACCATGTCAAATCCCTTTGTACTGATACTGATCTTCATTGTATCTGCATTGGTGGGATACTTTGTTATCAGGAAGATTCCTAGCCTTTTACACACTCCACTGATGTCGGGCATGAATGCACTCTCCGGCATCACTCTGATAGGAGCCATCATCGTACTCACAGACACGCTTCGGCTGATCTCGATGATGCAGGAGCTCGGCATCAAGGAGAAAGGTCACCTTTACTTCGCCCTTATTCTCAGCGGTATAGCGATCATACTCGCTATGATCAACGTGGTAGGAGGTTTTGGAGTAACGGATCGAATGCTCCGCATGTTCGACAAGAAGAAGCCAACCACCCACAAGGAGAGAAAGGAGGTCAACGATGGAGCAAGTAATTAACATCCTAATCCCTATCCTAGTAGTACTAGGTATATGGTTGATGAGCAAGGTACCTACCGCTGTAAGGGGTAATAGGCTCAGCATGATAGCGATGACACTTGCTGCCATCATTACTTGTATAGGCATGGACCTTGTCTCCCTACTCGTCTTGACACTCTTCCTACTGATTGGCGGAGCGATAGGGCTAGTGCTGGCTCGCAAGGTTAGCATGATTCAGATGCCACAGACGGTAGCCCTCTTCAACGGACTGGGAGGTGGAGCCTCTGCACTTGTAGGTATCGTGACCCTAATGGGCATCACTGATCCTGAGCGAATCGGCAACTACCTCTCCAAGATCTTCATAGAGTCCCTATTCGACACCAATGTAACCATCACCTCGTGGCTGACAAACTTCGAGAGAGGTGCCGCAGTGCTTGCTATTATCATTGGTATGCTTACCCTCACAGGTAGCTTGGTCGCAGCGGGTAAGTTGCACCGCGTACTGGCACAAAAGCCAGTGATACTCAGGGGGCATTCCATCTATCTCTTCGCCACCCTACTCCTCTCCCTAGTCTCATTTGCGTGGGGGACATGGTGGCCCAACATGGATCAGATGAGCGCCATCATAGTCCTCGCGATCATCTCCTCCGCACTCTTTGGCATCTTCTTTACAATCCGAGTAGGCGGAGCTGATATGCCCATCACCATCTCGCTCCTCAACTCCCTGAGCGGTGTTGCAGGTAGTATCGCAGGTATGGCGATTGGCAATGTAATGCTAGTGGCTGTGGGTGGTATCGTAGGAGCCAGTGGACTCCTCCTGACACAGGTGATGTGCCGCTCCATGAACCGGAGGCTGACTGACATCCTACTTGGGAAGACCTCAGTTGCGAAGAAGCTCAAAGAAGAGACCGTCATCGTAGTACCACCGTCAGAGACTGAGGTGATTGCAGACAAGCCCACCGCACCTGCAAGCAAGGGTGCTACGATAGATCAAGTGATCAAAGAGGCAAAGTCCGTCATCATCGTACCTGGCTATGGTATGGCGCTAGCACAAGCTCAGCACGAGGTGAAACAGCTAGCTGATGCTCTGAAGAAGAATGGTGCAACCGTACGATATGCCATCCACCCAGTGGCGGGGCGTATGCCAGGGCACATGAATGTGCTACTCGCCGAGGCCGATGTCGACTACGAAGAGCTATTTGAGATGGATGCCATCAACGACGACTTCAAGGAGACCGATCTTGCCATTGTCATAGGTGCAAATGATGTCCTCAATCCTGCTGCCAGAGAAGCAGAGGGCACTCCTATATATGGGATGCCAGTGCTCAATGTCGATCAGGCGCAGCACGTCATCATCTGCAACTACGACACGAAGCCTGGCTATGCGGGTGTTCCTAATCCTCTTTACGACCGAGACGAAAAGGTCGACCTACTACTCGGTGACGCAAAAGAGACTGTTGGCAAACTACTCTCCATAGCTATCTCCGCGACCAAGGAAGATACCTACAAGTACGACGATGAGGGCACCAACTTAGAGGCACTACTCAAAAAGTCGAAGTCCGTCATCGTTGTACCAGGCTATGGTATGGCGCTAGCACAAGCGCAGCATGAAGTAAAACAACTAGCCGATGCTCTGAAGAAGAATGGCGCAACCGTACGATTTGCCATTCACCCGGTGGCGGGGCGAATGCCAGGGCACATGAATGTGCTACTCGCTGAGGCCGATGTCGACTACGAAGAGCTCTATGAGATGGATGCCATCAACGACGACTTCAAGGAGACCGATCTTGCCATTGTCATAGGTGCTAATGACGTCCTCAATCCAGCTGCCCGAGAAGCAGAAGGTACCCCAATATACGGGATGCCTGTACTTAACGTCGATCAGGCAAAGCACGTGATCATTTGCAACTACGACAGAAATCCCGGATATGCAGGGGTACCCAATCCTCTCTACGACCGAGATGACAAAGTAGTCCTCCTGCTAGGAGATGCAAAAGAGAGCCTTTCTAAACTAATATCCAACCTGATTTAGAATAAAACTCCAAATAGATAATGATGGGCACTTCCTTGATTGTAAGGAAGTGCCCATCTGCATTTTATCTATTATAGACATTCGAGTCCTAAAAAAGGCAAGTTCGGAACTTCAAACTTTCCGAGTTCGGAACTTCGATGCGCCTAAGTTCCCAACTTCGATTCATCTAAGCTCCCAACTTAGATTTTCTGAGTTCGGAGCTCAGGTTTCACCACCTCTCACTACCGCATCAATAGTGTGTTGTTGGAAAGACTTTCCAAAGTGGGATCTCCACACGGCTCCACGTGTTTTATGATAATAGATATTATCTAATCTCAAATGTATTTCTTTAGAGGAGCGAAACGCTGACGATCCAAACCTCTAGAATGCATGTAGCAGCACTTTATTATCGTTATATTTGCATAAAGATTATGATGACACTTGTGGCACTAAACGATATAACCGTATGCAGATTAGCGATTTAGGCGAGGTAGAGCTACTACAACGTGTGACTACTCCTTTTCAGCACCACATACAGCAAAGCTCCATCGTCGGAATTGGAGACGATGCTGCACTGCTAGATCTAGCAGCGGGAGCACAGCTGCTCACTTCTACAGAATTATTGATGGAGGGGATCCACTTCGACCTCGTGTACTTCCCGCTTAAGTATCTAGGCTTCAAGTCAGTGACCTCTGCTGTCTCTGATATCATAGCTTGCGGAGGTACCCCAAGGCAATTACTCTTAGGCTTAGGTCTATCGCAGAGGTTTCAGGTCGAGGATGTGGAGACTTTTATGCAGGGGGTTCACGAAGCACTGACCCTCTATCAGATGGATCTCATAGGTGCCGACATGACTAGCTCGCTCACAGGCTTTACCATCAGTGCGACAGCCATTGGCACCGTCGGTAAAGATCAAATGATCCAGCGCAAGAGTGCAGAGGTCAATAACCTTATATGCCTCACTGGAGACATCGGAGCTGCATACATGGGGCTACAGCTACTGCTGCGTGAAAAGGTCGCCTATGATGGCTCAGAGGACTTTGAGCCCCAATTTGCAGGGCGAGAGTACATACTTCAGCGTCAATTGCATCCTATTGCACGATTTGACATACTTTCGGAGCTAGAAAAGGGTGGCATACGCCCTACAGCGATGATTGATGTCACTGACGGCTTGGCAAGTGACCTTTTGCAGTTATGCCGAGCATCGGGGGTTGGCTGTAGGATATTCGAGGAGCGACTACCGATAGACTACCAGACCCACGCCATGGCATCGGA
>JAUNLH010000030.1 GCA_030532365.1 Porphyromonas sp. | reverse complement strand
TAATGCACTCCCCACTCACTGGTAGATTTCTCATCGCTGAGCTAACTGGTGGATACAACCTTTTCCTGCCATTGCTAATCGTCTCAACCTGCTCTTATGGTACAATTAAACTCTTCTTACCGCATAGCATCTACGCACTGCGTCTAGCGGAGCAAGGAAAGCTACTCACACACCAAAAGGATCAAGCCGTTCTCACACTAATGAGGGTCGAGGATGTGGTCGAGAACGATTTTAGCAAGCTAAGCCCCAACATGTCGCTAGGTGACATGGTAAAGATATTTAGTGAAAGCCGGAGAAACCTCTTCCCTGTCGTTGATGAGAATAATCATCTCGTTGGTGTAGTACTGCTCGATAACATCCGTAATATCATGTTCCGCGCAGAGCTCTACGACAGATTCCGCGTATCACGCTTCATGGTGGCTCCAAGCGCCCGTATCACGACGAATATGAGCATGGAGCAGGTGATGAATCTCTTCCAGGACACGGGTTCATGGAACCTGCCAGTAGAGACGCCAGAAGGCACGTACCTTGGATTTGTCTCCAAGTCCCAGATCTTCAGCCATTATCGGGAGGTACTCAACGAAAACTTCGGTGAAAAATAATATTCTGTAGCTTATGAAAATAGTATTTTTCGGGACTCCTGAGTTTGCATCATACATACTTAAGGAGATAGTAGACCATCAAATAGAAGTAGCAGGTGTGGTAACTTCACCCGACAGACCAGCTGGCAGGGGAAGGAAACTACGTCCATCCGACGTTAAGGAGTTTGCGCAGAAGGCGATACCAGAGACCCCACTACTCCAACCCGAGAGCCTAAAGGATCCGGACTTTATCGAGCAACTCAAAAGTTTCAATGCAGACGTTTTTGTAGTAGTGGCATTCCGCATGCTCCCTCGTGAAGTATGGACGATACCACCAAGAGGTAGCTTTAACCTCCATGCCTCATTGCTCCCTGCCTATCGAGGAGCAGCTCCCATACAGCACGCTATCTTGTCGGGTGAAAAAATCACAGGAGTGACTACCTTCTTGCTTGATGAGGATATCGACACTGGGCGTATTCTCCTACAAAAAGAGGTTGCTATAACTCTCACAGAGACAGGAGGCACACTTCACGATAAGCTGATGATCGAAGGAGCCAAGCTCGTTATCAAGACACTTAAACTGATCGGTTCCACACCAGAGGGAGAGCCCATGGGTGTACCGCAGAGAGATGGTAGGGAACTGTCATACGCGCCTAAGCTGTTCAAAGAAGATCGATTACTCCATTTTCAGAGCAGTAGTGCAGAGGAGTTGCACCTTAGGGTTAGGGCACTAAACCCCTACCCCGCGGCATATGCTCACCAGCTTTCTCCTGAGGATCAAGAGATGAAGATCTATACTACGAGAGTTCACCCAGCTCTCCCGGGAGCAACTCCTGGCGACATGCAGATTATAGACAATGGAAAGAGCATCGCTATCCAGTGTCTAGAAGGTGCTCTCGAGATCCTCGAGTTACAGCTCCCCTCCAAGCGTAGAATGAGCGTATACGACTTCCTATTGGGAAATATGCCCACATCAGAGGTGAAGTTTGAGTGACCCTAACGAAGGGAGAATAAACTATCATCTCATATCAGTTGTTCTAGAGGTATGAAAGCAGGAAGCAACATACCTCACGAGGCATCTCGCACTGTTAGATCACATGGATGGGACCTAGCCCCCTCTTTGTTATGGCTATTCTTTATCCCATTATTCGTAGTGATGGCAGTGAAGCCACACCCTCTCATTGTGGGGGTCTTGTTCTTAGCTTCAATAGGCGCCTTATATTGGTTTAGCACCAGCCATCATCAAATATGGAGGAAAGACTTCTTCGTCCCTATTTATATCTTACTCATTAGCAACTATGTAAGTTACTTTTGGGTTCCCCAACTACAACCCATTTGGATATGGATCTCATTAGTTTTGAGTGGCTTATGGATCAAATTCTCCATCCGCTCACTAGGGATTGAGGAGTCCTATAAGTTTGTAGAGTGGTCAAAATCAGCTAATGCCATGATCTCGCTGAGTATTCTTTACTCAGCAGGTTTAGTCCTACTTAAGAGATACAACACATTGGATATTAGCTTCATATCTAGTTGGTTGCCTATCATATTGGTCGTACTAACCTACCTCACGCACGAGATCACTTTTCATATTAGGAAGAAGCAGCTCCCTACTCCGGCACACTGCCCCAATCACACTCCCATCATACGCATCTCTATCATCAAGGATGATAAGATATGGCTGACGACGCATCCATACACTGGTTGCTGCTCTAGTAGAGATAAAGTAGGCTCATGTATTGAGAAGGATAAGCTCGACCTTCCTCTGAATACTTGTCAACTACCAGGTGAGACTATAGACGACGTATTGCGTCGTGTGGAGCAAGACTCCCAGCTAGAGCTCGAAGAGCCACCTAAGCACCTGATCAGCTACACCTGTGATGATGGGCGTGTTCGACACGTATTTGTCATACAGTCAGAAGTAAAGGAGCCACAGCTAAGAGGAGACTTCTTCACCGCAGAGCAGGTCACAGAGCTCTATGCCAAAGATAAGCTAAACTCCTATCTGACTGAAGAATATAATTACCTCAAAAACACACTCTTCCTCGCCCATAAAATCAATAAGAGCAAGAGGTAGGAGGCATAGCAGTTATGCATCCAGAGCGATACGTCGCAAATAAAGCACTCCTTCAGGTCCCAAATGGAGCAAGAGGTCAAGGGCAGAGAGATGCTTCACAAAACCCATCTCCTGCTCAAAGACCTGCCAATATCTGGGTGCCGGTAAGCTCTCCAGATAAGAGTCATCCAGCAGCTCCGCCTCAAACGGAGTGCCTTCTTGTAGTTGATCTACAATAGGAGGAGCCGTTAATGACCAGACACGGCACAACATCTCAAGCCACCTCTGATTATACTCTACGAGCATGTGTGTGGAGTTATCAAACACCAGATCCTCCAGTTCATCACAATAGATCTCCCAAAAAGGAGCAGACCCATAGCCACTCCTCAGGGTCTCCATCAAGCGGTGTCGCCACTTACCATGCTCTGAGATCTCAATCTCAGAGCTAGGAGGCACAGGAAAGGAGTGAGACTTTATAGGGATACTAAAGTGGCACACCCCATTAGCGGTCATAAGAGCGGTACGAGACCTAAAGCTCCGTTTCCTATAGGGCTCTCCCACGTATATCACTACAGCCTTGCCTTCTGCCTTGATCCGAGCTAGGTAATGGACAGAAGGTAGGAAAGAAGTCGGCAGAGCTAGCACAGCAGGACTCTTTACTTGGGTGAAGAGAAAAATCTATTCCAGCGCACCTTCCCATGGAAGAGCCGCTTGTCCTTATCGAGAGATAGCCACACATGTACCGGCTTGCCTACAATGTGATCTTCTGGTACAAAGCCCCAAGCACGAGAGTCGGCAGAGTTATGGCGATTATCACCCATCATGAAGTAATAATCCATCTCAAAGGTATAGGTATCAGCAGGGCGACCATCGATATAGATCTTCCCATCTATCACCTCAAGCTGATGCCGCTCAAAGTTACGGATACAACGCTCGTAAATGGGTAGCTCTTCGAGCGTCAGACGCACCGTAGCGTCCTTCCTAGGTATCCAAATGGGTCCATAGTCGTCACGCGTCCATTCAAACGAAGGATCGAGTGGGAATGTAGGAAAGCCTGAGAAGTCAGGAGAGGGCTCTACTGCTACCTTTAGGACATGGCTATGATGGGTAAAATAGTCCTTCATCTCCTCAGTCAGAGGGAAGTGATAAACCGCTCCATACCCTAGGTCTTCCGACACCGGTTCGAAACCTAAGTAATAGTTATAGAGGTCGTTGTATGCCTTGTTCTTGCCATCTAGGAGCATGATGTCGTCAAGGCTTATCCCCTGCTTCTGGAGCTCCTCAGTCGTAAAGGTAAATCCATCAGTCTGAACAAAGTAGTTGAGTTGCTGCAGCTCGGGCGCTTCTTGCAACTCCCCATTCAGGTACAAGTCATTAGCAATTATCTGGAGAGAGTCGCCAGGCATACCCACTACCCTCTTCACATAGTGGTCACGCATATCCACCGGTCTGTACTTCACCTCGCCAAAGGTCATCGGGTCACCCCAGATACGCTCACGCCCATACAGCGCAACAAGCGTGTAATAATCTGGGTTAGTGACTTTCGATGCTATAGTGTCACCGGCAGGGAAGTTAAAGACAACGATGTCGCCTCTCTCCACCTCACCAAAGCCCGGGATTCGCTTGTAGGCAAACTGGGGCTTCTCGCTATAGGCTTGCCCTCCCCATGGAAATTGATTGTGCACCAAGGGAAAAGCGAGCGGAGTCATAGGCAGGCGTGGACCATAGCTGAGCTTACTCACAAAGAGGTGGTCACCAACCAGATAGGTCTTCTCCAGCGATGACGTTGGGATCTTAAACTGTTGGAAGAGAAAGATATTCAACAAGTGCACCAAGAGAAACACGACTACTAGATCCTCAATCAAGCCCATAACTTTCTTAAGAACCACACTATCACTGCGCTCCCACCATCTCCATGGGATCAGATGTGTGATACAGATGTCAAAGAAGAAGGGCCATAGGATCACAAAGACCCAGACACTCCCGATCCACACAGTCATGGCTATCAGCACTATGGTATAGATCGCTAGCCACACCCAGCTGCGTTGCTTGACACTCTTGAAGTCTATCTTTTTCATATACTTACCACAGATCTATTTGTCTGCTTTGACTAAGTCTTTCATGCCAAAAAGACCCACCTTATCCACCACAAACTCAGCTGCTAAGACTGCACCCAGAGCAAAACCCTCCCGACCTTTTGCCTCATGGGTGATACTTATCGTATCTACAGGAGAGTCAAAGATCAGCGTATGTGTACCTGGCACCTCATCTCTTCTTATACTCTTGATAGGTAGAGCATTAGGCGCAATGGACTCCGGGATATCTGTCTCCGACTCTAGATAGGGATAAACCTCAGAGAGGTGTGGCAATTGGTTCTCGACCTCCTTAGCTATAGAGAGCGCAGTGCCACTCGGATAATCGAGCTTATGCACGTGATGGGTCTCTTCGATAGAGGGCAGATAGGTAGGATAGCTACGCATCATCTTTGACAGCTTCTTACTTAACTTTCTAAAGAGATAGACCCCAATACTATAGTTAGAAGCATAAAAGAGAGTCCCCTCCTCCTGCTTGACTACAGCCTTGACTTCGTCCCATCTCTCGAGCCATCCTGTGGTACCTGATACTACCGGATATCCGGCACGTACCGCCTTGAGGATGTTGTCCGCTGCCATCTCTGGCTCTGTAAACTCGATGACAACATCCGTCTCCTCAGGAAGCACCTCCCATGCCTCATCTATCCTAGCTACTATGGTGTGCCCACGGGTAAGAGCTACTCGCTCTACCTCATGCCCCATCTTACCATATCCTATGAGGGTGATATTCATATTAGTAAGTGCTAAAAGAAAAAGAAGTGCAGTTGGGAGTGATCACCAACTATCTGACTGTCAACTCTCAACTGCACCTAAAATTACCTCTTACTTATCGTCCTTGCTCCAATGCAAGAGTGATCGTGGTCTGGTCACACACCTCACTAGGACCAAAGTACTGTATCGGACCTGGGTAGACATACTCAGTATTGAGTGCCCACTCGTCTCTCTGCTTTGCAAACTCCTTAAAGGGCGCATCGTCCAGATTCACCAGAGCCTTACGGATCACCGGCTTCATCTCACCATGACGGCGCTCCATATTCATCATCATCGTGATGGGGATACCACCTGGGATCCACTCACTGGCAGGCTTAGTGGTGTTTCTAACAGAGCTCATATAGCCAGTCTTACCAGCAGCAATAAGGGTCGAAGCAGTCATGCCTAGGCTATAGCAATAGTCGGCATCGTAGTTAGAAGGTGCTGCACAGCGTCCCTCGTAGCCAAGGAAGTGCCTCTGGACTGCAAACTTACCTACATACTTACCCTCCTTCTTCCACTCCTTCAGCTTGGCTGCGATCATCTCAGCAAAGAGCTTCTCAGTCTCGATCAGCGATACCTGTACGTTGCCGTGTGGGTCGCGGTCTAGTGTTAACTGACGTGCCACATCCTCTGGCAGTGACTCGTAGACATGAGCATTATCCTTTGATAGCTTAGAGATGATAAAGGCTCTCTGCTCATCCTTAGGCGTGGCGAGGTAGGTATCGCCCTCGTGTGCTAGGAGGTCGTTAAGCTCAGCAATCAGAGAGTTCATCGCAGGGATAAACTCGATCAACCCCTCCGGGATCAGTACTGTACCGAAGTTATTACCATTCTCAGCACGCTTCGCTACGATTGCAGCGATATACTCTACAAGCTCGTCAAGGCTCTGCTTCTTCTCCTGTACCTCCTCGGAGATAAGGCAGACATTTGGCTGTGTCTGTAGTGCACACTCGAGAGCAATATGAGATGCGGAGCGGCCCATCAGCTTGATGAAGTGCCAGTACTTCCTTGCTGAGTTACAGTCTCTCTGGATGTTGCCAATGATCTCTGAGTAGACCTTTGTAGCAGTATCGAAGCCAAAGGAGGTCTCTATCTGATCGTTCTTCAGGTCTCCATCGATGGTCTTAGGGCAACCGATCACTTGCACGCCAGCATCGATAGACTTGTAGTACTCAGCCAAGACACATGCGTTGGTATTTGAGTCGTCACCACCTATGATCACAACAGCCTTGATACCCAACTCCTTGAGGATGATAAGACCCTTGTCAAACTGCTCCTTGGTCTCCAGCTTGGTACGACCAGAGCCGATGATGTCAAAGCCACCAGTATTGCGGTACTCATCGATGATCTCGTCGGTCAGCTCAACGTAGTTATGATCGATGAGACCCGAGGGTCCCATGAGGAAGCCATAGAGACGGCTCTCCTTGTGGATCTTCTTGATCCCATCAAAGATACCTGCAATCACATTGTGCCCACCAGGAGCCTGCCCACCAGAGAGTATCACACCCACATTGATTGGTTCACCAGCTAGTGTTTTCACGCCCTCCTCAAAGCGTATCACGGGCAGACCATAAGTATTGGGGAAGAGCTTCTTCACCTCCTCCTGATCATCCACCGACTGAGTTGGTTCGCCCGTCGTCACCTTTACGTTACCTCGCAGTACGCTGGGGATCTTCGGGGCATAAGTAGCACGAGCTTGTTGCAATGCACTGATTCTTTTCATCTTTCTTACCTATTCGAGTAAATTATTATTTGAAATTCTATAAGTCTCTCTTCCTGAAGTCAAATCGCGATTCTTCCCCATGGCTGCTGTCGTCGCGTCTGGTGGGGCGACGCCTGTCGTTGATCCTAATAAAGAAATAGATCAGGAGCAGATTGAAAGCCAAGATAAGACTGGTAAGGCCAAAAAACTGTCCTTGGACGTCTGGTAACAATAAGAAGGCAAGCACCGACCCTACGATCGTGATGACAAGTAAAACCAATACTACTGCCTTAAATCCACTCCAGAACTTTTTATTCTTTGACATAAGTCTATATCTAGCCTCTTGGGCTCTAATGTTTAGAGAAAAACCACCTAGGATGCTTGGCAAATATACTAAAAATAAGCCCCAAAAGCAACTACTTATTGCGTGGGTGGTGGGTCAGGATCTCATCGACCAGATGGGTGCGATCGATGTGGGTATAAATCTCTGTCGTAGCGATGCTAGCATGCCCCAGCATGTCTCTTATGGCTTGCAAGGGAGCGCCACCCTCGAGGAGGTGGGTCGCAAATGAGTGTCGAAAAGTATGAGGTGAGATCTCCTTTTCTATCCCCACCTCTTTAGCCAACTCCTTTATAACCATAAAGACCATCTGGCGTGAGATCGCCACTCTATTTCGGCTCAAGAAGAGATGATGCGTATACCCAGGCTTTGCCTCTATCTCCTGCCGGATAGGCAGATAGTCCTCTATACGTGAAATGGCTGTCCGAGACATAGGTACAAGGCGCTCTTTGCTCCCCTTACCAAGCACCCGCACGAAACCCTCCTCCAAGAACAATGAGGGAAAAGTAAGCTGGCAAGCCTCGCTCACGCGCAGTCCACAGCTATACAATAGCTCTAGGATTGCAGCATTTCTGACACCATTGTCCGTACTGAGGTCTATCGCAGATAGTATGCGATCCACCTCCTCCACCGTCAGCACCTCCGGTAGAGGGCGACTCTTACCCGGACTCTCTAGTAGTTGGCTCGGATCCTCCTCCAATATCCCCTCCAGAGAGAGGAAGCGATAAAAAGACTTCACCCCGCTGATCGTACGAGCCATGCTTGCTCTGCCCAGCCCCATATCCGCAAGATATGCCAAGAACCCCTCCAGATCCTTATACTCCATATCCAAGGGCGTCACGCCAAGATCAGCACCATACTCGATCAGATGCTGTACATCTTTGGTATATCCCTCAAGTGTATGCTCCGAGAGATGGCGCTCTAGGACGAGATAATCCTGAAAGTCCTCTACTATTTCGATAAAGCTCTGCTCACTCATAGGGCAAACTTACCCAAAAAGGTAGAGCGTGACGATAGACAGATAGTGGCGTCGTGGATTAGCATAAGATCTCTTGTAAAGTGATCGCAAATGAGCAACTCGGATCAACACCAGTTTTGAAGTAGGCACAAATCAAGTTCCGAACTAAAAAAATCTAAGTTGGGAACTTAGATGTATCGAAGTTCGGAACTTCGACAACTCTAAGTTCCCAACTAAATTTTTTCGAGATCCCGAACTCAGATCAGTCTAAGTGGCGGTATCAAATTATTACAAGGCACTTCTTATTTTTAATGACACATTTAAGTCGACTTTGCCCTCCTATTGGTTTCCATTTTCATCACAATGCCTCACATTCACTTTCTCTATCCTACTCAAATGGAGGTATTACTTGACATTTTATTTGTAACTTTGGGATGAGAGACAATAATTAGATACTAAATAAAGATAAAGTTATGCGCAGATCGAACTTGAAACTCCTACAATATCTATCAGTGGTACTGCTACTCATCATGCCCCTTAGAGTGAGTGCTAGCAATGCACCAGACTCGCTACGAATGGTCTTTGTAGGCGATATCATGTGCCATGAGTCGCAGTTCAAGGCTGCCAAGCTACCCGATGGCACCTACGACTTTATCACACCCTACGACAGTGTGATGCCCTACTTTAGTACAATAGACATCGTGATCGGTAACCTCGAGACCACGCTGGGCGAAGCTCCCTACAGTGGCTATCCGCACTTCAGAAGTCCAGAGATTATGGCAGAGCAGTTGAGGGAAGTTGGTTTTGACATCCTATTTACCACCAACAACCACTCAGCAGACAGGGGGCTTAAGGGGATAGAAAATACCATCCGGAAGGTGCAGGCAAGTGGGATCAAGCAGATGGGGACTTTCTTTAATGCCACGGACAGAGATGAGCGAACACCGCTCCTCCTAGATACACTTGGTATAGAGGTGGCATTTCTGGCTTATACCTACGGCACCAACGATATAGAGGTCCCCAAGCCGGCAGAAGTGGCTCTGATAGATACTGTAGCCATGGCTAAGGAACTGGAGAAGACAAGAGCGCTGAATCCAGACCTTATCGTCGTATACATGCACTGGGGCGAGGAGTACCAGCTCGAGCAGTCTAAGGAGCAAGTGGCACTCGCTGAGTGGCTGCGCGGGCAAGGGGTCGATGCGATCATTGGTAGCCACCCGCACGTCTGCCAGCCCTTGGTCGTGGAGAGATTGGACAACGGGGGTCTCTACCCTATTGCCTACTCCATGGGCAACTTTATCAGCAATCAATACTTCGAAAATACTCAAGACGGCATGATGGTTGAGCTCCTCCTTGTAAAAGAGGATGGAGAGACTACAATACGCGAAGTGAAGCAGATCGACACCTACTGTAATAGGGAGGTGTCGAGAGCCAACCACTACCGTGTAGAGATCAGAGATGTGAAAGAGAGGTAATAGAGGGTCATAGGGTGGATTTCACCTACCCTATGACACAATCATTTACAGTGATCTGAGGGGCTAGCTAATTCAGTCTGATATAGGTGGGTGATGCCACAAAGATGGTGCCGACACCGTTCTGAATGTTGCTCCTCTCCACTTGAGATTCGGCTAAGACGCTACTGAGGTCCATATCGATGATGCTCTCTTCGTCGGACGACATGAGCATCTCGTACCCTCTCTCTGCGAAGGTGGCCAGTTCCTTACTCATCGCAAAAATGCCCAAATTTCTATTTTCATCCAATAGTGACCAATCTCCCCTCTCTTTGAAAATAGGGGTGATCAATTGGACATTTAGCTCTCCATCCCGACTCGTAGACAAGAAATAAGGCATGAAGTACATAGCATTGGGATCGAAGACATCTGTTTTTTGACCTGCTATGCTCCTCGCTTTCTTTGAGAAGAGAGGGCAGTAGTCCACATTTACGACTTGCTCCATTGTGAAGAGCACCCGGTCAGCGAAGGAGTGAGCATACCCTTCAGGTGTTATGGGATAATCCAATTCAAAGGCTCTGAGGTGGAAGGTCTTAGGCACCCCCACTGAGTAAAAGGTATCCTCATCGGGTGATTGTAACTTAAAGGATACCTTCATATATGCGTCCTGATCCACGTAGTTCCAGAATGATGGTGCTTCGGGCATTTGCTCACCTGTTCTTCCTTCATATTCTTTAGCAGAGGCATCATACAATTCCCGGTATATCTTTTCATAACTCGATAGTTTCAAGATTGGCTCAGGGTTTTGCTCCACTCGCTCCACCTTCACTTCGGAGATCTTTGGCGCATTGGGTATGACAAATTCAGCCGAAGCATCAGGCAGCTCTTCGGCGGACACCTCTACCCTTATGCGATCGCCCTCCTTGGGGATATAATTGCTCCTGCAGTAGAGATGCGCGTAGGTAGGATTGGTATAGAAGCTGCGACGAAAGAAATATCTATCTTCGGGAGTAAGGTTGCCAAATGGATATTCCACCCTATCATGAATACGATCGACCTTTATCTCTTCTATGAGGGTGTCATTGGCGTAGTATCTAACGGTTGCCGAGCTAAGTTTCATCTGCCCTTGCTTGAAACTACTGTACTTATCGACAGGCACAGTCTTCGAAATCATGAAGTAGGAGGGTTGCCCAGCATAGACAAATCCATACATAGCTATCCTAGGAATTTCATTGCTCTCGAGCGGTCGCTTGAGGTCCTTCATACAGCCGGAGAGGAGTAGACTGATGAGCAGTAGTACTGGTGTTATCTTTCGTATCATAACTTATTGGAAAGGGGGCAATTAAAATTTGAATGTGTACGAAATCGAAGGGATGATCGGGAAGATACTGACTGACCTTATCACCTTCTTGAACTCTCCGGGTTCAGCCGTCTGATCATCCTCTAAGTTGACCATGAAGGAGTTATGATGAGAGTAGGCGTTATAGATACTAATATTCCAAATGTGCTCCTGACCTTTCTTGCCAAAGCGGTAGAAGTTGGCACTCAGGTCCAATCTGTGGTAGTCAGGTAATTGGAAATTATTCCTTTCGGTGACATAAGCTGTCTCATAGCCATTGATATCCGTCTTGTAGCCACTCTGTAGGGTCATTCGATTGCCGCTGGAGAAGATCCATGCAGCAGAGAGGTCAAACCTCTTACTCAAGCGGTAGTGCCCTACTATATTCAGTCGATGGCGATTATCGTACTTGTCGCGAAAACGGATGCCGTTATTCACCTCTCCGCCAGGATATATGCGGTCACTCCATGATAGAGTGTATGCCATCCAGCCGGTCAATCGTCCTGTGGTCTTGCGAAGCAACAACTCACTGCCGTATGAGCGCCCCTCGCCTATGGCGACTCGCTCCTGCCAATCCATCTCGCTTAGGTACATAGGTGCTCCGTCCTTGTATGCCAATTGGTTATGGAGCCATTTGTAGTACCCCTCGAGCGAGGCTTCATATCCGTTCTTCTCCCAGTATAGCCCCAATACCGCTTGGCGTGAGCGCATCGGCTTGATCTTTGAGGTGACCGGCACCCATAGGTCGGTCGGAAGAGATATGGTGGTGCTTTGGAGGAGATGAACATACTGCGTCATCTCTGCGTACGAGGCTTTTAGACTAATATGGGGGTGCAGTGCGTACCTCATCGAGAGCCGTGGCTCTACACTGAAATAGCTCTTTCCCTCCACATTCAGCAGCGATGCCCTGGCACCGAAGTTGGCAGAAAGTGCATCATTTATCTTCATCTCATCCTCGGCGTAGAGCGCTATCTCCTTAGAGTGGTGCTCCACTCGCTTCTCCCTGGTAGTGTTGTTATCAGTGAGCAAGTCTTCCGGTGCCTCGTCGTCGGAGATCTTAACCTCCTCAACTGTAGGGCGAAAGAGGTGCATGATAGCATCCAGACCAAACCTGATATAGTGCTCATTCTTCGGTCGCCATTCAAAGTCAGAGCGTAGCCCGATATCTCGTATACCGCTATTTATCTTTAAGTTAAAGTTGTAGGTCGAGACCTTGCCCTCTTCTTTTGAGAAGGTCTCTTCGCTCACTGCTGAACCGATGTCGGATAAGTACTGACCGTAATACAGGGTGGTATTGCTGAAGAGCGTAGGTGAGAATAGGTGATTCCAGCCGAGAGTGACCAGCATGTTACCCCAGGACATGTCTGCGCTCGTCCTACTATTGTGCTCCACTTCGATCATCCTTCGATCATCCTCTTCTGTCGCTACTACTATTGATTCCCTATACCACTCGTCGAGTTTGGTGTCAAACTTGTCTCTACCGGTGTAGAATGACAAGAAGATCCTATCCTTGTCGCTTATGATGTGATTTAGCTTCGCATTGATGTCGTAAAAGTAGTAGCCGGGGGTGGTGCTTGATTTGTAGTCATCGCCAGAGGAATCATCCATCCCCTCCGTCATCTTCACAATGGGTCGGAGAATAAGATCTATGTAGCTTCTCCGCGCCGATACACTGAATGAGGTCTTCCCCTTGACTATAGGTCCCTCTAAGTGAATTTTGGAGGAGATAAGACCTAAGGTGAAAGCACCATGATAAGACTGCATATCGCCATCCTTCATTCTCACGTCCAATACGGAGCTAAGGCGCCCTCCAAATCTTGCTGGGAAGCTCCCTTTGTAGAAGTTGGCAGTCTTGATCGCATCGGCATTGAATGTAGAGAATAGCCCCATCAAGTGGTTGACATTATAGAGCGGCGTACCATCCAGGAGGTAAAGGTTTTCATCCACATTGCCTCCCCTCACCACCGGACCCGAGAACCCCTCAGTGCCGTGAGACACACCGGGTAGGAGCTGGACGTACTTGATGATGTCATTCTCTCCCATGAATGATGGCGCCATCTTGATATCACTGCCTAAGATCTTCACTCGCCCCGTCTCCATGGTGTTTAGCTCTGCCGTATGACTCCCTGTAATCACCAGCTCGTCAAGCAGTCTCTTTTCTTCTCTCAGCTTGATGTTAAGCACCTCTGTCTCATGTGCTACGATGATGGTATCGATAGGGGTGTAGCCAATGTATGAAAAGCGAAGATGGGTCCTTGCCCCTCTCTCGACCTTTATGGTGTAGTGCCCGTAGTTGTTGGAGGTGGTTCCACTATTAGCAGTCAGATTCTGGATCGTTACGCCAATAAGCGACTCATCGGTAGAGGCATCTGTGATGTAGCCGGTTAGATTTACATGATCTTCAGCACCTCGAGCCATTTGAGGTGCAGGTGCCAGCATGAGCAAACTGATGAAGAATAGTTTCCAGGATTTCATACAATGATAAATTACGGCTTCAGTGATTTATTGCAAGAATTTTATTGATTTTTATCTCATTTGTAAAAAGGATGTTTCTAAAAAGCATGATCCAAGAGTCGATACTCGATCAGTCGCTTTACAAGTCATCTCTTTTCTCCACAAAGGTAATATAATATTGGTTCTCCACAAGCGATTTCTGCGATGAACCTGATAGCGGGGAAAGATTTGCTATCTTTGCATGGTTAATCAAATATTTACTTTACAGATGAGTTCGCAGACATACACACTCCAATCCACGATAAGGCCATTTGACCTTGATTTCAGGCAGAGATATCCGCTCTCTCGTTTGGTCTCATTGATGGTCGAGGCCGCTGGAGAGCATGCCTTGGAGCTAGGAATCGGCGAGGAGGTCTTGCTGGAGGAGGGGCGTACCTGGGTGCTACGCCGGCTCACTATAGATTTTGAAGACGCTACTCCGGTATTGGGGCGTCCACTCATCATTGACACGGGTGTGCGGTCGTGGAGCGGGATGAGATCCGATCGTGTATTTGTGCTACGGCAGTCGGACGATAGAGCGTTCGCATCTGCATCATCCGAGTGGGTAATGCTTGACTTCGCCACACGTAGGCCTGTGCGACTATCCGACAGGGCTCCAGTAGATCTATTACCCTATACAAATGCAGGAGGAATGGAGTTTCCTATGGTTCCCCGACAGGTTATCCCATCAGATGTAGCTCCCTCACTGGTTGGGGCGCATACGGTACGTTACTCCGATATGGATCTAAACCGACACTTCAATACCTCCGCATGGATCGCCACCACCATGAACCATTTGCCTATCAATCACCTAGATAGAGAGATGAAGTCAGTATCGATCTCATTTATCCGTGAGGCACTGTATGGAGACACACTTGACGTGCATAGGGCGAGCAGAGAAGACATGGATTTTGTCCGAATAACCGGATCGGGCGGTGCGACTCACTACGAGCAATCGGTCGTGTGGCAATAAACAAGACTCTCAGGGAACTGAGAGTCAATTGTTGTATAACTGCAACCAGGAGCAAAGGGTCTTAGGAGCTTCCCTTACAGAAGATCGCAGTGCTGATCGATGTACTTGTGCAACTCCTCTTCGTCTCCCTTCGGAGCTATAAATAAGATATCATCCTGATCTACAATCAGATATTCTTCGAGCCCGATCGCTACGACCTTCTTATCCTTATCAGCTGACCAGACCATGGTTCTTGGGCTATCCTTGAGGTGTATATTCTCACCGAAAGGGCTGTTAGCGCCCTTACGGAAAGACTCTAGTGACCGCCATGTCCCGAGGTCATCCCATCCAAAGTTCCCCTTGAGCGCCACGATATTCTCCGCATGCTCCATCACACCGTAGTCGATAGATATGGAGGGTGCAGCCTTAAATGCTTTTGCTACCTCAACGGCTTCTCTCGAGGTGCCATATACATCATGTAGCTCTGCAAAAAGCACAGCCACCTCTGGGAGATGCCGCTCCAAGGCGTTGATGATCTCCTTTACATGCCAGACAAAGATTCCCGAGTTCCATAGGTGCTTGCCGTCAGCCAAAAAGGCGCGAGCTCTATCCTCATCCGGCTTTTCCTTGAACTCATTCACCCTGAGCACACCAGCGACCTCAGTCTCCTCCCCCACTTCGATATACCCATAACCGGTAGCAGGAAAGGTCGGAGGTATGCCCATAACGACCAACGATGGATGTTCTCTTGCATAGGATATAGCCTGTGTTAAGACATTGGTAAAGAGCTTGTAGTCACCCACATAATGATCTGAAGGGGTGACCACTACCACTGCATCCGGATCCTGGCTGTAGATCCGATAAGAAGCATACGCAATCGCAGGAGCAGTATTACGCCGTATCGATTCAGTAAGCACTTGGGTCGGATGTAAAGCAGGGAGTTGACGTAACACCGTCTCCTCATACTGTTCACCCGTGACTACAAATACATTCTCTCCCGGGATGACTGCCTCAAAGCGGAGCAACGTCTCCTGTATCATCGTAGTGCCATTCCCCAGGATGTCAATAAATTGCTTCGGGCGATCAGCACGGCTAAGTGGCCAAAAACGTCGCCCTCGACCACCAGCCATAATCACACAATAGGCAAATCCCATCATGTCGTTGGTTTGCTGTAAAGTGTTAGACTGTCACGTACTAGCGCCGGCTCCACAAGGGATCTAGGGATAAACTGCCAGTCAGAGATGATCTGCGGAGTAAATGGGTCATGATCACGCAGGAAATCAATAAGATACCACCTGAGATCCTTCTCAGTAGACTTAATAACCCTAGAAGGCAGCTCTAAGACTGGGATACCCGCACCTCTCTCTGTTAGGAGTCCGCCTCCACCGTTACCTCGGTAAGAGTTTATCGCTACTTTATAGTGATTATCAAGGGCAAAGGGCTCTGTACCCACTTTGGTGACCACTACCCTATTGCCTTTGCCTTTGGTCACATCAACGGTATAACTGATACCCGCAGCACTGTCGAAGTTAAATGTCGGCACCTCAAAAGGCAGGTATCTCCCTCCAAGCTTCGAGGAATCCAGTCGTAGGAGCGGATCCTCCGGCTTGCTCATCGTCATGATCCAGTTGTTATAGCTCTCCTCAAGCAGCCCTTTAATTTCCGCTCCTGTCAGATCCATGAGGTAGAGCATATTTTCATACTTATAGAGCTTAAAGAGGTCTCTCATGTACACCGGACCTTCAGCTATCTCACCATCCTCTTGGAGTGGTGCCGTGATTGATACTTGAGCCTCTGGATATACGAAAAACTGGAGCTGGTGTATCAAGTCAATGAAAGCACTAGGACCAAAGAAGACCGATCTTGCATTCAACGGAGTTGTCATATTCCCAACTGGGACGGAGACAAACTCCTTGATCTTCTCGAAGTCTACCTGATATTTGTCCATCAGCCTTTGGGATGGTGCTCCATCTCTAAGCACAACCAACTGGGAATCTACCTTGACACTCCTACCCTCCTTACCATGGGTAAATGTCACCCTAGTATGACTTATCGCTCGGGCATCGTTGGCAGGGTTCAAGAGGTAAGTCATAGACCCATCTGAGTGCTGTATCGAGTCTAGTGTCTGCCGATGGTCATGCCCCATCAGCACGAGGTCCAGCTCTGGGATCTCCTTAGCTATATCATACCCAACGTTTGTCGCAAACATACGCATCTCATCATTCTGAGAACCAGCGCCACTGTGTATCAGTGCTATGATGAAGTCAGGCTCCTTTTGCAAGACCTCTGGCAGGTACTCTTTCGCCACAGAGATCTGATCCTCAAAGGTCAGACCCTCCCAAAGCACTTCAGGCAATTGATGGATCAAATTGGGCATAGTCAAGCCCAGTACCGCAATCCGCAGACCAGCCCTATGTATGATCACATAGGGCGAGAAGTAAGGCTCCTGTGTACCTTTTTTACGAACATTAGCCGCTAAAGCTGGGAAGTTGATCTTCTTCACAAACTTATCATAGACCGAATGCCCCGTCTCGATGTCATGGTTTCCAATCGTGAGGGCGTCATACTGCATACTATTCATCACTCGAGCGATCACATGCACTGAGGTGGTATCGATAAAGTTAAAATAGTAGGCAGAGGGCTGTCCTTGGAGTATATCCCCAGCATCAAGTAGCACAACCTCACGACCTTTTAACGCACGGATAGAGTCCACATAGTGAGCCACTTGGAGATACCCTCCATCTGCAGGTTGGTCATTGATGAAGTCGTAAGGAAAAACGCGCCCATGCGCATCGGTCGTGTGTATGATATCAAGCTGTACCTCTCTCTTGCTCTGGCATGAAAAGAGAAGAAGTGATATCAGGGCTAAGGGTAATAGGTATCTGAGTTTCATCTAGTTTGCAAGTGAAAGTTCGTCCAATAGTCGATCAGCCCCTAGGTATTGATCAAGGATCAAGAGCAGGTAGCGTACATCACAGATGATACTACGTTGAAAGTCTGGAAGATAGACAAGATCACCTCCTACTCCCTCCCAGTTGCGATCAAAGTTCAGTCCTACCAGGTGTCCCTCCGCATTAAGCACTGGGCTTCCTGAGTTACCTCCTGTAGTGTGGGTAGTCGCACAGAAGTTAACAGGCATCTGCCCATTCTTCAAAGCAAGATCACCATAGCTAGCTCTCTCGTAGATGGCTCTGAGTGGAGGCAAGATGTAGTACTCTTCGCTGTTCGGATCCTCCTTCTCAAAGACCCCGTCTAGTGTCGTCTGAAAACCGTAAAACACTTGATCGCGAGGAGAGTAACCCCTCACCTGACCAAAAGTATAGCGGAGGGTGGAGTTTGCATCGGGCCAGAGGTTGAGCTCTCCCTTCATCTCTAGCATCCCCTTCTGATAAGCCATCTGAGCAGCCGCTAAGAGCGGAGTGTAGGTATTAAGCTCACCAATGACACTATTATTCGTCTCCACATACTCTCTATGTAGTTGTACGAGAGGATCTAACTCATACTCTTGGAACGTCCCTTCTTCTATCGCACGTCTCAGCTTATCTCTTGATCTGTAGATAGTTGTATCAAAAAGGTGGTCTACGTAGCCGTCAACATCCGAGTCTGCATCATTTAGGAAGTCAACTTCGGGTGCGGCAGCACGAAATGCCTTCACCATAGCCTTGGTTACTCTCCTGTCTACAGCCGAATTGTAGTCCTTGTTGTACCTTGCGTCGTAGGCCTCTAAAAACGCCTCTAACTGTGCGCTATCCTGCTTGAGAATCTCAAATTGTTCCTGATTAACGATGGGCGCGAGACGCAGTATCTCGATCGGTCTCCAGATTCCTTCATCCAGGAGAGTTCTAAGGCTCAGTGCCGGAGCCCTCTTACCGATGAGATCTGTCAGCTGATCCATCGCCTCGATGTACTCCAGTCTATTGTTAGCGATAGCATAGGCTCGGAGTTCATCCATATCGCTCTGTTTCAGAGCCTCAAACCCAATCTTCTCAGCCGCCCAGTTGTTCCCTATTGCGCGCTTGTATGCGTTTGTAGAGCCCTTATACTTAGCAGCATACTGTATCTCAACCTTCTCATCCTGCATCATCTCTTGCCAGAGTACCTCCTGACGCACCTCGCGCATGTCGATCCTTATCTGCTCACTGATGTTGCAAAATTCTGTCACCTCAGCAGCTGTAGAGAAGTGTCTGGTAGTGCCGGGAAAGCCAATGATCATGACAAAGTCATCCTCCTCGACACCCTTGGTACTGACCTTGAAGTAAGTTTTTGGCTTAAGCGGCACATTCTCAGCACTGTAGTCTGCTGGTGAGCCATCTGGTGCTGTATAAACTCTAAATATGGAGAAGTCGCCAGAATGACGTGGCCATGTCCAATTGTCTGTATCAGAGCCAAAGGAGCCTATAAATGAGGGAGGCGCAGCCACCAAGCGCACATCACGGTACACCCGCTGCACATAAAGGATAAACTTATTACCGGCATAGATGGGAGCCAGATCTAGCTGATATCCATTACTTTTCGCCTGCTCAATGTCACCGCGATTCTCATGATACCAACTCTCTGCTACCACTCGCAAGAAAGAGCGTGTTAGATATATCATGGGGTCGGTCACCTTGTAAGCACTTAGGTAGGTGCCGACAAAGTCCGTCACATCTACGATCTCCTCGGTAAAGGTTACCGTAAGCCCAGGGTTGGGCAATTCATCTGCCAGCGTTGGGGCATAGAAGCCATCTCTGAGATAGTTGTGGCCTATAGAGCTGTGGCTCTGTATCTCTCCATAGCCACAGTGGTGATTGGTAAAGAGAAGCCCATTGGGGGAGACGATCTCTCCAGTACAGCCACCGCCAAAGTGAACTACCGCATCAAAGAGAGCCGACTCTCCCCTATCGTTATATATCTCATCGGCAGTCAGTTGCAGACCCAACTCCTGCATGCGGGCATAGTTCTGCTGCTTCAAGAGTGGCAAGAGCCACATCCCCTCGTCCGCCTTGGCTGAAGGTAGAGAGAGCCCTAGTGCGAGTAATAAGCAAAGTCCAGTTAGTTTCTTCATAATCTCTTGTATCACAGGTTCATTCTTCATCTTTCCAAGATGTGTATGGGTGTGCTGCGAGCTGATTATTGAGGTACCTCGGATCATCAGACACTTCTCGACCTACCCAAGGGGGTAGCTGTACAGGTGTATCGAGGCTCTCTAGCTCCACCTCTGTGAGCATTAGCCCCTCATTCGCCTCTGAAAAGAAGTCAACCTCCCACCGCACATCGTCTATCATGATGATATGGCGGTTCTTAACAATCGTTGCTCCTACTGCAAATGCTTCCATCTCTCGAGCATCCTCTACAGGGATCTCATACTCAAACTCTGACCTTACGGTCAACTGATCCCCAGTAACCTTCTTGATGGTTACGTAGGCTTTAGCCTCGTCCACCAGCCTCACCCTAACGCTCAGAGTCTCATCACTATTGAGGTAAAACTGACGGATATGTAGCACATGATCCGAGTCAGGTAGGGACACACCTGGCTTTAGCAAAAACTTCCTCTCTATCTCTACTCCCATATCGTTTCTCTCTATTTAATAGTCACTTTCGTAGCACCAAAGCCATACTCTTGAAAAGAGGCATCCTGCAGATAGGCATTTGGGTATCTCCGCTGTAAGAAGTCCGTCACAGCCTTACGCAATACCCCCTCACCCTTACCATGTATAAAGATGATCTCGGCACCCTTGGAGCTTGGCTTCTCAAATCTCTTCATCACCTCCTCCACCTTGCCCAGCTGTAGGTCGAGTATCTCCTTATTCCCCATACCTGCTGTAGTATCGACAAGCTCAGAGATATGGAGGTCTACCACAGTAGGCTCACGCTTGGATCTCTTGGGTGCTTGTGCTCTCCTACGGCGTGGTTGATCTACTTTTCGCTTCTGAGACATCATCTCCTCAGCCAGTGCCTCGGCATCTATCTTCTTAAGTCGGAGTGGCACATCATCCCGCACCAGCTCTATAATGATGGCGCCATCGTCAAAGAAAGGATTGGGCTTGAAAGCATTCTTCTTAAAAAACCTGCTCGACTCAAGGTTAAACTCAATGTTATAAGCAGCCTTAGGGCGAAAACGCACACCTCCATCCTTGTAAGCCATTATCTGCGCCGTGCACTTACTCCGCTCAGGGACTTCGGTGATATCAAACTCGTCTATAAACTCTGAGCTATCGAAGGGCACCAATCCTACATACCGCAACACCTGCGCTGCCCCTTGCCCTGACGAGTACATCAGCTGCAGGTCGTAGTTAGAGTCGTTGATCAAGTAAATCTCATACCCACCCTGCCCTATCTGGTCAGGATCTACGGGCAAAATGCAGAAATAGGCGTTGAGCAGCTCACCCTGAGCCTCAGTGCTACGTATCCGCTCACGTACGGGGGTCACTTCCTTTGTCGGCTCTGCAGACTTCTTGCCCCCTGCTTTAGTGGGCTTTGGGACTATAGTACTCCCCTCTGTCACCATCACTACTTCGTTGGTCAAGACCGGGAGTTCAAACCCCGACTCATCCTCTACGTACACCAAGCCATCAGGGGTCAGACGCTTGATGATACCCCCTCCGGTAGTATTTAGGAACCTCACTCTGTCCCCCACGTTCAACTGCTGCATATCTTATCTTCTATTGTCTAAAACGTCGCCATTATTTCTCAAAGATACTAAAAACTAGGTGACCTCTCACGGCTGAGCCCCATTGAAACAATGATTACCAGAAGAACTCTTCCCAACCATTATTCTAACCATAAGCATATCAGGATATAGAGAAAAGAGGTACCTTTGAGCACAATGAAACGATTGAGAGCATACTATACAAGACTAGCAACAGCCCTGCTGTCAGCGCTGTTGCTTATGAGCTGTTCGAAATACACAGCCCCCTCTCCACTAGATGGCATCTGGTCTGTCGAGGAGATCACATGCGACGACGGTACCACGCCACAAGTACCGGGGATAGACCTTGAGACGTCGATCATCTACTTCGACTTCAAGAATGTGCTCTACACCGTTGGAACCATCAAGAAAGAGACTTCCGGTTACATCAGAAAAGGGTGGGGAAATGTATACTTCCACCGAGACGAGATGCGACTTGTGCCAGACGAGAGGAATGATCCTTACTTCCCCGTACCAGGCAATGACGGCATGGGCAAGGAGCTAACTCTTAAGTACAAAGTATGGAAAGGAAAGCTCGAACTAAGTGGCAACGGCTACACACTTCATCTCAAAAAGAGGTAATATCAAGAAAAGCTCGAATGCGAATCTTGATACTCCTATTTATTGGAGCAAAATCGACCTCTATAAGCATCCTTTGCTAATCTAGGATCTCAAGGTCACCCTACTTGACCTCCGAACTTAAAATTTCTAAGTTCCCAACTTCGATACATCTAAGTTCCGAACTTCGACAACTCTAAGTTCCCAACTTAGATTTTCTGAGTTCGGAAGTCAGGTTGATCAAGGTTCAGGTAAACTATTTATGCAACACGACACCTCACTTTTAACAAGATACAAACAAAGGAGAAGAGAGGATGCGTGCAGCTCCTTTTTCTCATTTATAATAACACACCTATATATGGAAGTCGG
>JAUNLH010000001.1 GCA_030532365.1 Porphyromonas sp. | reverse complement strand
CCATTTTTTGATATTCCGATGGTTTGCGATCCAGGCATACAAAAATCACCTAGGTCGCATGCAGTATAACGACCTAGGTGATATGATGTGCGAGCCTTTTTGCTTGTCTCTTACTTTAGCCAGCGATCCATCCACTCTGTCCATACCTTGTAAAAGAGGACACCATTTTGTGGCTGTAGGATCCAGTGGTTCTCGTCGGGGAAGTAGAGCATACGTGCGGGGATACCGCGCAATTTAGCCGCGTCAAAGGCTTGCATGCCCTGAGATGCTAGGATGCGGTAGTCTCTATTGCCGTGGGTGATCAGTATCGGAGTGTCCCACTTGTCGACAAAGAGGTGGGGAGAGTTGGCATAGGTGTGCTGAACGGCGGGATTGTCCTTATCCCAGTAGGCGCCACCCATATCCCAGTCGGCGAAGAACTTCTCCTCCGTCTCGAGGTACTGTGCATCAAAGTTAAAGATACCTGCGTGGGCTGCGAATGACTTGAACCGCCCCTCGTGATGCCCAGCAAGCCAGTATACGGTGTAGCCACCATAGCTAGCACCTGTAGCTCCTAGTCGCTCCTCGTCTACGTAGGGCTCCTTTGCCACGACGTCGATAGCCGTAAGGAGGTCTTTCATATTCTGCCCGCCCCAGTCACGGCTGATCTGCTCATTCCACTCCTTACCAAAGCCTGGCACGCCACGGCGGTTGGGTGCCACCATGATATAGCCTTGACTGGCAAAGGTGCGGAGGTTCCAACGGTAGCTCCAGAATTGGCTCACCGTGCTCTGTGGCCCACCCTGACAGTAGAGGATGGCGGGGTACTTCTGCTCTGGGTCGAAGTTGGGAGGCAGTACCACCCAAGTGAGCATCTGCTTGCCATCTGTTGTGGTGATCCACCGCTTCTCTACCTCGATGTTGGGGATGTCGGCAAGGAGTGCGTCGTTTTCGATGGTTAGCTTCACCGGCTGGGCGCCCTTCTGGAGGTCAAGCACATAGAGGTCGGTGGGGTGGCGCATGGACTGCAGGCCGTAGATGATGCGCTTGCCACTGCCAGAAAATGAAGTGACGTCGTCCATCTCATACTGAGTCAGGCGGGTGACAAAGCCACTCTGGGTCTCGATGTCGAAGAGGTTGGGCAGCCCCTGCTCTGGAGCTAGGAAGCGGATGCTTGTGCCATCCTCAGTCCAGGCGATCTGCTGCATGTAGTACTCGTATCCGCTGGAGAGCTCTCTCTTCTCGCCTGTAGCGAGGTTCACGGTGAAGAGCCTGGGCAGATCGGCCTCATAGCCATCGTGCTCCATGCTGAGCCATGCCAGTGTGCGACCGTCAGGAGAGATGATGGGGTTGGTGTCGTAGCCCATCATCCCCTCTGTGAGGTTGGTGGTCTCGCCGGTTGGGATATCGTATAGGTAGAGATCGGTATTGGTAGATACGGCGTAGTCGAGCCCTACCTTCTTCTTCGAGCTATAGACGAGCTGATTGTTATTGGGGCTCCAGCTAAATTGCTCCATGCCACTGAAGGGCATGATAGGTGCCTCATGTAGTGAGCCCTCGCCCAAGATGGGTGTGAGGTCGGTGCTGATCTCAAGTGAAGGAGAGACCTCTGCTAGAAAGGGCTGGGGTGCATAGTCGACCCAGACATCCCAGTGCTTGTACATCAGGTCGTCCATGATCCTGCCGGAGACCTTGTCTAGCTCGGGGTACTCTTGCTGGGTTATCTTAGGTAGCTCGACTTCGCGGATGACCACGATTCGCTCTCTATTGGGGGAGAAGAGAAAGCCTGTGACATCAAAGGCGAAGTCAGATAGGGCCCTCTGCCCGGTGCCATCTACTTTGATGATTGCCACCTGAGCGTGCGCGCCGCTGGTGGAGATATAGGCGATGGTCTCATCGTCTAGGAATGTCGCAGAGTGTCCCATGATGGGCAGTACTCGCGCGTCACCGGTGCGACCGACTGTGCCGACCAGTACTTCGGAGTTTATTCTATTTTCTCTTACATCGGGGAGCGACCTACTATAGAGGTAGGAATTGCCCGAGGGAGAGAGCTCCGCACCGGAGATGCGGTAGATCTCCATCAGGGTCTCAGGGGTAAAGCTCTTGGTTGGCGCCCCTTGTGCCGATGAGTTGGACATCATCATGATACTTAATGTTGTAATAAATAATACTTTGCTCAGTAAATGTTTCATACCGTGTACATTGTTTTGTGAGTGTAGATACCTGATTGCGAAAATACAAAATAAATACTAACTTTGTGGTAGTTCAGTAGAGTAATATAGGCAAATAAAGTAATTAACGATATGACAAAGAAAGTTTTATTGAGTGTCGCAACGCTGGCTCTGGTACTCGTGTCCACGAGCTGTAAGCCCAAGGAGAGTGCCTACAAGGCAGCATACGAAAAGGCTAAGCAGCGTGAAGTAGCCGCTGCAGCTACAAAGCCAGCTTCTGACGAGGTGGTACCTGTAGTGGTACCCGCTGAGCCAGAGGCAGATGTGCGCTCTGAGCGTGTGACTCCTGCGGCTGGTGAGGATGCTAACGGACTGAAAGCCTATAGCGTAGTGATCGGTAGCTTCCAAAACGTTACCAACGCACGCTCGCTCAAGGAGAGAATGGCAAAGAATGGCTATAACCCTGTACTGGCTCAGAACGAAGAGGGGCTATACCGTGTCATTGTGACCAGCTTTGACAATAAGGAGGATGCCATCCGCAGTCGTGAAGCGATCAAGAGTATGTTTGCTCCTCTCTTCGCTGACGCATGGTTGCTCTACCGCACCTATTAAGCGACGTTCATACTCATCTAAAAGAGAGCCAAGATCTGACCTCGGTTGTTGCCGGGGTTTGGTCTTGGTTTTTCGTAAATACCATCGGATAATCCCCTGATACTGAATAACTATGAAACTCATTCCCAATTTCCCCCTCAAAGAGTACAATACCTTTGCAATAGAGGCAACCGCAGCGTATCATATTGACTTAGAGAGCGTAGCGGATGCTAAGCTCTTGGTGCGTGATGAATACTTTCGCACGATCCCTTTTTTGATCATGGGTGGAGGGAGTAATCTACTATTTGTAGGTGACTTCAAGGGGGCTGTAGTACACTACTCCGGGAGTGCGCTGGAGGTACTCCGTGAGGACGATGAGGAGGTGATCTTACAAGTCGGTGCGGGGCATCTATGGCACGACCTAGTGCTACAGACAGCGAAGCAAGGTCTCTGGGGCGTTGAAAATCTGGTACTTATCCCAGGGGATGCCGGTGCCGCTGCGGTGCAAAACATTGGGGCGTATGGTCGTGAGATCTGTGATGTACTCGAGGCAGTCCATACCATCGATCTGCGAACAGGAGAGGAGCGGCGCATGACGACTGACGAGTGCGACTACAGCTATCGTTACTCTATCTTTAAGTCTCCAGAGATGGCACCAGTGCTTGTGACTGCTATTGAGCTGCGTCTCTCCAAAACCCCCAAGCCATGTCTGACCTACAAAGGTCTGCAAGGGCTTGCGAGCGAGACGGCTCTGACACCACTATTGATCGCAGAGCGGGTGATGCAGATACGAAAGAGTAAGCTGCCTAACCCCAAAGAGATTCCCAACGCTGGTAGCTTCTTTACCAACCCCATCCTGCGAGAGGAGGAGTTTAAGCCCCTGCAGGAGCAGCACCCCGAGGTGCCCTTCTACAAGATGGAGAAGGGCTATAAAGTGCCTGCAGCATGGCTGATAGAGCGGGTTGGCTATAAGGGCTACCGCAATGAAAAGGTCGGGACCTATGAATTACAGCCACTAGTCTTGATCAACCACGGAGGCGCGGAGGCAAATGAGGTGGTCGCCTTTGCAGAAGAGATCCAAGATAAGGTGCGGGAGCAGTACGGTATCGCCCTCGTACCTGAGGTGAGATACGTGCGTAGTGCCGAGCAGTATAGTATCAAGGAGCTCTCTTAGTTATGGTTGATCGCATCACTTTTTTAGGTACCGGCACTTCCACAGGTATACCCGAAATAGCCTGTGATTGTGAGGTTTGCACCTCGCCTGACCAACGGGATAAGCGCTACCGCACCTCTGCGCTGGTGGAGTATTGCGGTAAGAAAGTCCTTATCGATTGTGGTCCAGACTTTCGTTGTCAAATGGTAGAGAACCGTGTGATGGACATTGATGCCATCATCATTACGCATGAGCACTACGATCATACAGGAGGGCTTGATGACCTAAGGCCCCTCTTTTACCGAAGCCATGAGTGCCCCATCTATGCGGAGGAGCATGTGGTTGAGGCGATTAAGCTACGTCTTCCGTATGCCTTTCGTGAACCACGCTACCCCGGAGTACCCTACTTGGAGATGCGTACGATCCAGGCGGGGTATCCCATTGACCTGGGAGATGGCGTTGAAATACTGCCCTTTACCGTGATGCATGGTAAGCTCCCGATCCTTGGCTTTAAGTTTGGAGGGCTGGCATACATCACAGACTGCAAGACCTTACCTAGAGAGACCAAAGAGCTGCTTAAGGGTGTAGATCTCTTGGTAATCAATGCCTTGAGGCACTATGACCATGCAGCGCACTTGACCTTTGAGGAGGGGATAGAGATCATTGATGAATTAAAGCCCAGACAAGCCTATCTCGTCCATTTTGCCCATACCATAGGACGCCATGAAGAGATAGAAAAGATCTGTCCACCTGGAGTAGCCCCTGCCTATGATGGACTTACAGTCAACTTCTAATAGCCCTCAGCAACAGATACGAGCCATAGCGGAGCAGCTCGAGATAGACGCTCTAGGCTTTGCACCTCTCACACCTGTACCTGAGCAGTTGCAGGCTCAGTATGAGGAGTGGCTTGAGATGGGCAGGCATGCAGAGATGGGCTACCTCGAGGACCACAAGGAGGTGAGGTATGATCCCGAGCAGTTACTGCCAGGAGCAAAGTCGATCATAGTCGTTGCTGTCTCCTACTATCCAGAGCGGTTACAGCCTTCGTCTGCTCCGCAGGTGGCTAAGTATGCCTATGGACGGGACTACCATAAGGTCTTGCCAAAGCTATTACAGCAGTTGGGCGACCGCATAGCTACCGAAGTGGCACCGCATCAATACCGTACACTCACCGATACTGCGCCCCTCTTTGAGCGTTACTGGGCAGTGCAGTCGGGGCTTGGCTTTGTGGGGAACAGTCGTAATCTCATCATCCCCAGGAAGGGTACTTTCTTTTTCCTTGGTGAGATTTTGACGACACTGGAGCTGGAAAGTGATAGAAAACCAATACGAAACGGTTGTGGAAGTTGTACTCAGTGCATCATGAACTGCCCCACTCAAGCGCTGAGCAAGGAAAATGGCTTGGATGCACGCCGCTGCATCAGCTATTTATCTATCGAGCATCGAGGTGATATAGACCCTTTGCTCTCAAAGTCTTTTGGTCGTCGCCTCTATGGCTGTGATACCTGCCAGGATGTATGCCCATACAATCGACGACCTCTGACCACTAGACACTTCTCTCCTGCCTCTTCGATACTCCGACTGACCGATCAGGACATTGAGGATCTGACAGAGGAGCAGTATGGTAAGATTTTCTTTGGTACCGCCGCTACCAGAGCCAAGTATGAGGGGATGAAGCGAAATGCCGAGATATACCTAAGTAATAATAAACAGATAAAACCATAATAATAGTAAGTCATGAAACAACTCATTGTCACTACATTAGTTGTCATCTCCATGATCTTCTCTTCGTGCGTAGAGCAGGGAAGAGGGCGGAGTCTGACATTGAAGCCCTCGGGTGGGGACGACACTGCAACGCTACTTGAACTCCTAGACGAGGCAAAGCAGCTAAATGAGGCTGGCGACCATGTAACGCTAGACCTAGGGAAGGGTACCTACCACATCAGTGCTAACCAACTCCCTAGCTATGAGCTATATATATCTAACCACGATCATGTAGCGGAGCGTCCCGTCGCATTTATGCTTAAGGGTTTCAAGGGATTGACTCTTAAGGGCGATGGAGCTCAGTTACTCTTTCATGGACGCTTGATACCCATCGTGGTACAAGAGTCGGAGGGGGTGTTGTTAGAGGGCTTTAGCATCGACTACCCTCGCCCAGCTCTCTCGCAGGTGGAGGTGCTCTCTATTGACGCTGAGCGTGATGAGGTCACTGTAAGAGTGCCAGAGGAGACTGAGTTTCGTATTGATAATGACAAAAACTTTATCCTGCTAGGTGAGGGCTTTGAGCAAGCACTCTTTGTCACTATGCCCTTCTCCGAGAGTCGCCACATGAAGTGGGGGCGTGCCGATGTGGCATTTGATCCGGCCAGGATCGTTGATCATGGAGATCACACACTTACGTTAGTAGGTTGGAGGGAACTGCCCCACCTAGAGGTCGGTGACCGCTATGTGCTTCGCTCCTATTACCGTCCTACGCCGGGCATAACCATCATTGACAGCGAAGAGGTGAAGCTACAGGAGGTCGCGGTGCGCTATGCAGAGGGTATGGCGCTGATCGCTCAAAACTCTCGTGATCTTACGCTGGATCAGTTTCAAGTAGCTGTGGCAGAGGGATCTGAAAGGTATTTTACAACTCAGGCAGATGCGACCCACTTCTCCGGATGTAGGGGTAAGCTACTCTCTACCAATGGGGTATATGAGCACATGGCTGATGATGCCATCAATGTGCATGGCACCTATATGCGTGTGGATAGCCTTCTCTCAGAGCGCGAACTCCTCGTCTCCTTTGCACACTATCAGTCTTATGGCTTTAGGTGGTTTGATGCAGGCGACACTCTGCGTCTGATCAATCGTAGTACACTCCTTCCTGTCACGGGGGCATTGCCAGATGCTAAGGTGGAGGTGCTCTCCCCCTCACAGATGAAGATCGCCCTAGCAGAGCCACTAGAAGATGGACTCGCAGGGCTCTCTCTCGCAGTAGAGAATCTTAGTACCCACCCAGCAGTGGTCTTTAGTGACAATCTGATAAGGAACAATAGAGCTCGAGGGGCGCTCTTCTCAACCCCCAAGCAGGTATTGTGTGAGAAGAATACATTTGACCACACGCATGGGAGTGCGATACTCCTTTGTGGCGATGCCAATGGCTGGTATGAGAGTGGACCGTGCGAGGAGATCATCATTCGCGAGAACCACTTCATCAACGCACTGACAGCGATGTATCAGTTTACCAACGGAGTAATCTCTATCGACCCAGAGATACCTGAGCTTGTAGAGGGAAGCTATTACCACGGGAGGGTGGTGGTAGAGGATAATATCTTTGATCAGTTCCCTACCCCTCTCTACTACGCTGAGTCGGTGACAGAGCTGATCTTTAAGGGCAATGAAATACGACCTAATAACGACTTTAAGTCGATCTTCAGGGCGTCAGACGCTCGAGCCATCAATGTCGGAGTTGTCGAAGAGGATCACTTCGAGGGGTGGTGACCCCTCCTGCTATATAACAAGAAAAGCGGAAGTCGAGTGGCTCCATCCGACTTCCGCTGCTTTTATGCTAGATCTTCTCTTCAGAGGCTCTACACTTATCTGTTGGGTGTCTCCCAGCGGAGGGTCTCCTCGCAGTTGATGAAGTCTATCAGATTGCCTACCTGCACCTTAAACTCACCACTTTCTAGAATCCACTTGCCCTTATTGTCGACAAAGGCTAGGTCATCTGCTGCGACTTCGAGTGTAACAGTCTTTGTCTCACCCGGTTTGAGCTCTACCTTGTCAAAAGCACGTAGGCGTCTCACATCAGGAGTGAGGGATGCTACCAGATCAGAGGTGAAAAGTAGTACGCTCTCCTTGCCGATTCTGTCGCCCGTATTGGTGACATCAACACTAACCTTGATCACATCGCCCGAGCGAAAGTCTTTCCGATCGATCTGAAGGTTGCTGTACTCAAAGGAGGTGTAGCTAAGGCCATAGCCAAAGTCATACTGCACTGAGGCTGTTGCACCATAGTTGTATACTCCTGCCATCTCGCCGTGAATATTCTCTGCAGGCTTCTGATCGTAGGTGGTCAGAGAGTGCTCAAACTTAGGATAGGTGTACGGTAGTCGACCACTTGGATTGACATCACCGGAGAGGATATCAGCCAAGGCTGAACCGCCGTAGTTACCCGGTAGGTAGGTCTGGAGGATAGCAACAGTAAGAGGCTCAATCTCACGTATGATCCGTGGACGCCCCTCATTGAGTACTAGGATGATTGGCTTACCTGTCTTTGAAAGTAGCTTAACGAGGTCGATTTGGTTGCTAGAAAGGCGAAGTTCATCGAGGTTACCTGGGGTCTCGCAGTAGCTATTTTCGCCTACACACGCTACGATTACGTCGACATCCTTTGCCGCTGCAACTGCCGCATCAAAGTCTGGTTCTAGCTCCTCGTAGTACTCACCATCCATGTTGTATGATACTCCAGGTGCAAAGGTGACGTTAGCGTCTCCAAACTCACGTGCAATTGCCTCGTAGAAGGTGTCGAACTCCTCTGTAAACTCATCTACCTTCTCACCTTGCCAAGAGTATGCCCATCCACCGTTGAGCGGACGCATGCTATTGGCATTAGGTCCAGTGACAAGTATCTTTGTTTCCCGACTGAGGGGAAGTAGCTGGGAGTCGTTCTTTAGCAGTGTGATAGACTCATCAGCTGAAAGTTTTGCCGCCGCTATGTGCTCTGCACTGTTAAACTCGGAGTACTCGTTGAAGTCCCAGCTGGGAGTCTCGAAGAGACCAAGGCGGAACTTCATCCTCAACACTCTGCGGACAGCATCATCTATGCGCTCCATAGAAACCTCTCCATCATTGACTAACCCGACTAGTAGCTCACAGAAGTCAAAATTGTATGGTTCCATTACCATGTCGATGCCGGCATTGATTGCCATCTTGATTGCTCCTCGGTAGTCCTCGGATAGATGGTCACGTGTCTGGAGGTTACGGATGTCCTGCCAGTCTGTGACGATGACGCCGTCAAAGTTGAGATCTTCCTTGAGCCACTCAGTGAGGAGTCGGTGGTCAGCGTGTGTGGAGACGCCATTGATGATACCAGAGTTGACCATGATAGAGAGCGCTCCGCCATCTACGATTGAGACACGGAAAGGCTCGAAAAATTTTTCTCTGAGGTCTGACTCCGAGATAAAGGCTGGGGTGCGATCTTTGCCACTGTGAGGCACACCGTATCCGAGATAGTGCTTTGGGCAGGCTGCGATGTGGTCGCGTCCTATATTGGCTGGGTCTGGACCCTGAAATCCACGGACGGTGGCAAGTCCTAGGACCGTATTGAGGTATGTGTCCTCACCGAAGCTCTCCCACATGCGCGACCACCTCGGATCGCGACCTAGGTCCATTGTAGGACAGAAGGTCCATGGAATGTTGCTTGCACGTGTTTCATAAGCCGAGACCCTAGCTCCCTCCTCCACAAGATCAGTGTTGAAAGTGGCTGCCATACCGATCTCGACGGGGAAGAAGGTACCACCATCAGTGTACGTGGTGCCTCGGTTTGAGTCGATACCATACAGGAGTGGGATATTTGTGTATTTAAGTGCATACTCCTGCAGTGTAGTGATGATTCTCTGCCAAACCTGAGGCGTAAGAGCGCGATTATTGGCGGTGTTGAGTACTGAGCCGATGCGATAGGTCTTGAACCCTTGCTCAAGCATCGCAGTGTCTAGCTCAAAGGGTTCGTAGCTGGTGTATACATTTTCACCCTTACCAAAGACATCCAGTGTATACTGAGCCATCTGCCCAACTTTCTCTTGAAGACTCATCTGAGAGATGATCTCAGTGATACGTGCCTCGACGTTGGGGTCTTGCTTGGGTTGTTGTGCAAAGAGCTCTGAATGTGTTAGCCCCATGATGAGGATGGCGACTAGCAAAAATCTTCTTCTCATATTGAAGTTATCGTCTTTAGATTGATCAAAGTTATTCCTATTGAAGATCCAAGGAGGCTACATAATCGGTTTGTACTACACAGTTGTCAAACCGGATGCTCTCGAGATAGGCATCTAGCACCTTTAGGGCAGCGTCCTGGTCGGGGCGTGCCTCTCGTATTTCCTTGAATGTGGTGCGTGGACTTTCTGCAAAGTCGATGATTGTCTGCCATCCCTCTGGACGCTGGACTGCCACCATGCAGGAGTTGTCTACCTTTTTGTATGGCCAAAAGAGATAGCCAATGTTATTAGCACGTAGCATCTGGGAGAGCTGTGATTGCCACTCCATGGTGTTGTGCCCTGTTTCGCCCATAAACATAGGTTTATTGGTCTTATCTCGATAGTCTATCAGTGTCTGGAAAGCCTCTTGTGCGGGCGAGCCGCCATATCTATGGCAACTGAATATAATCTTGTCGTCATATTCCCACTCTGTTAGAGGAGCGAAGTTGCCGTTCCACTGTGCACCGCCAAGAATGATGATGTGATGCTCATCTACCTCTCTGATAGCACTTACAGCTCTCTTGTAGAGGGGTTGCAGCTTCGCATTGAGCTCATCTACATTATCAAAGTAGGGCGCAATGGGCTCATTCATTAGTTCGTATCCAAGGATTACTGGCTCATTATGGTACCTCTCGGCAATCCTTTGCCATATATCACAGAAGAGAGCTTGACTCTCTTCGCTCTCGAAGAGCCAAGGATAGCCCATGCTGTCGTCGATATTATCGCCAGTCTGTCCGCCGGGGCAGTCGTGCATGTCGAGGATGAGGTAAAGCCCAGCCTCTCTACACCACTCAACGAGTTGGTCTATCCTCTCAAACCCATCTTGATCGGAGGTCAAGCCCATGTAGTCTTCGTCTGTGAAGAGCTTGTAGTGAAAAGGCAAACGGATCGTATTGGATCCAGTAGAGGCAATGTAGTTGATGTCCGCTTGGGTAATGTAGTTGTCCTTGAACTCTTTCCAGAACGAAGCGGCTTGGTCAGGCCCTATAAGTTGAGAGAGCATGAGATCGATCATCCATGCCGAGTTTGTCTTCTGGAAGCCAAACATATACCCCTCTGGATTGAGCCAATTGCCAAGGTTAGTCCCCTGGATGAAGAGTTTCTCGCCTTCTGGGGTGATCAGATCTGTACCATCGATAGTGACCAAAGCCGGGGCAGTCTCTTCCGTCTCTACCTTTGTAGCACAGCTACTGAGGAAGAGAGAGCTAAGGATCAGTAGTAGTATATATTTCTTCATAACCTCTTACTTTTTCTGGTAAACCCTCACATAATCTACCTCCATCGTGACAGGCAGTGCGGACTCGTCTACATCACGTGAGCCTCCCCAGTCACCACCCCATGCGAGGTTGAGTATAACGTAGAACGGCTTGTTGAAGGGCCACGTGTCGACATTACCCTCGCCATCGTTGTCAAATCGGAAGAGTGGCTCGCCGTCGATGTAGGTCTGGATGTAGTCTTCCGTCCACTCCAACCTATAGATGTGGAAGTCGCCCTCTGCTCCCTCGGTCTTGCGTTCCGCAGTCTTTTGGGTGCCAGCTACGTGGTTGTACTTTTGGGTGTGGACTGACGAAGATGTGAAGTTGGGGTTGTATCCTACCTCCTCCATGATGTCTATCTCACCGCACTTGGGCCAGGGATTGGTGCGGAAGTCATTGTTGCTAGGCATCATCCAAAATGCTGGCCATGTACCCTTCCCCTTTGGTAGCTTGATCCGAGCTTCGAAGATACCATATCTCCATCCGGTGTTTTCATTGGCGTATACGCGTCCGGAGTAAACTTTACCTGCCTCCTTAAAGGCTGTGATCCTCAGTGTGCCACCCTTTATCTCCGTGACACGAAGTCCATTGATCTCCCCATCTACGTAGTTCTGAAGTTCATTATTGACCCAGCCTGACCCTTGTACTTCATGTCTCCAGTGTTCCGGGTTTAGCTCTGTACCTGAGTCAAATTCGTCGTGCCACGCAAGCTTATATCCCCCCGGTGCTTTCGGCCCGTTTTCATCTACTGCACCGCCTTCTTGAGTGACCTGAATTATCTTTCTGGCAGTACCAGCCATGATCACAATTTCGCCAGATCTTGGCTCTTCAGTAGGGTTGGGCTTAGCTGATATCCGAGCTGTTACCTTCTCTTTAGCTGAGTTGGTGGGATCAATACTTAGCCAGTCGGTTGATGAGGTAGATCCCCACTCATGATTTGCCGAGATCGTGACCTCCATCATGGTACCATTGCCGTCAAGTGTGATCTCATCAGCGGAGAGGGAGAGCTGATCCGCCATCTCTTGCGTGCCGCTATTTTTGTCACCATTGCAGCTAGTAGCCATCACTGATAGCCATAGACATAGGCATAAGATGATGTTTCGTTTCATTGTCTATTGTCTTAAAGATAAGGGAGACGCGACCACCCCTGCTATAGCGATCACGTCTCCCTTGAGTATTAGTTCACTTTTCTGAAAACAATATCCTTGATAGTGACCTGAGTCTCCTCTGGGTTGCCTCCGAAGTCAAAGAAGAGTGAGATGCGCTCCATATCGTCTGGTGCTACAGATCCTAGGATCTTAATCACAGTCTCCTCATCAGCAGCAAAGTCGTACTGATTGACAAAGAAGAAGATATTGTCGTTATCGCCACCACCATGCTTCACCAGCTTGAAGGTCACATTGTGGAGGTCCACGTTGCTCTTAACAATGCATCCAAAGTCGTATATGTCATCCTTCTTACAGCTTAGATAAGTCTGGAGGGCTACCTGAGCCTGCCACTGTTGTACTGTAGCGAGTGGCAAAGAGATACTGTAGGCACTTCCGGTCCTTACCACTTCAGGTGAGATGGGTAATGGAGCCCAATCGGCATTGGCATAGAAAGTGTGAAGATCCATCTCTGCCTCATCGACAGCCTTCCACTCATTGTCATCGGTGTCGTACTCTAAGGGTGCCTTGTCTACAGGATGTCCAGCACCATCATCACAATTGTGCTCCTTTAGCACGACCTCTGAAACTTGTATCTCTGTACCTGCGGGAGCACCACCAAAGTCAAATACGAGAGATACTTCAGCCATGTCTATACCTGCCATGTTGTCTTTCACGAGGTAGTAGGTCTCGCTAGCTGCAAGATCAATGCGCTCCTCAAAGAAGAAGACTCCATCATCACCCCTCTTTACGAGCTTTACAGTCGCTCCGTTGACGGTTTCAGTCGCTGTAATCTGAGCAGAGAAGTCATAAGAGGTCGCAGCGTTAGTAGAGAGGTCTGTGAGCAGCTTCACCTGAGCTTGCCACTGGTCGGCTGTCGCTTCGTGGAGTGAGATGTTAAACTCTTTGTTGTCCTCCGACTTGATCGTCACACCTTCAGGGTTGGCTACCCATCCTGGGGCAAAGTAGGTCTCGATGGTGTAGGTCATACCACGCCACATGTTGCACTCGCTGTCATACGTATATCCCTTAAAGATATCCTCATCTGCACCACTACCAGGCTCTTCGCTAGAAAGGATGTAGTGCCATGCGATATTACCATTGTCCGACACGAGGTCGATGCGCTTAGCAGTGATGTGCTCAATGCGGAGTCGTGGGTTTGCCCACATCTCATCATTTGAGATGTATGGAAACTGTGTCTCAGCTGGGAACACAAGATATACGCAGTCCTGAACTTCCCCCTCAGAGTCTACCCAAGTGCCCGACTCGAGTGTAAATGTGGTCTTCTGAGTCTCTACCATTACAGTGAAGTCTGCTGTCGGATTGCCCCTCTGGTCTGGGAAGACAGTCACAGCGTCCTTATTGACGTACATCGTACCGCCTTCACCGGGATGGTAGGTGTACGTGCCCTTGTCATCGCCCTTATTACCAAAGGTAAAGACCATGCGGTCGTCATACACGCCAAATTCTTCTTTCTCCTCAGGCATGGCGCTCCACCAGTCTGATCCTGAGCTTCCTGGTGTACCACATGCTAGGTGCCCAGCCTCCTCCGACATGATGCGCCACTCCTTACCATTGAGGCGATCATAGTATGGGCCCCAGTTGACAAGCGTCCTATCAAAGGTGAAGGTCTTCTTTACTGATGCTTGTGAGACACCATTGCGGTTACCAAGGAATAGCTCGATGGTGTATGTGCCAGCTGTCTTATTCGACCAGTTGACAGTGCTCAGAGTAGAGTAGGTCGCTTCGTTGATGATCCATACGGGGTAAAACCCATTGAGCTCTGGTGCGATGGCTGTAATCTGGTTAATTTCTTGGTCTACCTCCAGAGTAAAGTCTACCCCACTAATGGTCGGGAGCTCACTCTGCACTGCACCCTCAAACCTCTCTGGTGAGCAGGAGATTAGGGTAATAACCAGAAGAAGAGCTGCTGCCAGATATTGTGTTATCTTTTTCATTTTTCTAAATTCTAGTCGGTTTCTACCGCTGTGACGGCAGTGGTTAGTCCTGATCAATTATAACCCTCGTTCTGGACAAGGTTGGGGGAGGTATCAAGCTCAGAAAGTGGTATTGGGATGTACCTATTGTGAGGAGCCCAGTTATTGGTGCGGTACTCCTCTGCTACAAGTACTGTAGCAGCCTTACCGGTACGTACTAGATCCCAATAGCGCTTCCCCTCACCGACAAATTCGTAGCGGCGCTCCAGTAGGATATCGTCAAGGGTAACCGTCGTTAGCTTATCAAGTCCTGCGCGGTCTCTTACCTCATTGATGTAGAGGAGAGCGGCCCCCATGTCACCAGCCTCCAGTGAGAGCTCTGCAGCATTCAGCAGGGTCTCAGCATAGCGGTAGATGCGTAGGTTGTTGTTGTAGTTGAGATTGTTATCAAATCCAGCATCCTTATTATTGTCACTCTGAGCTACATACTTAGCGAGCCAAAGTCCAGTATCTTGGTAACGGGCAGAGTACTCCATACCGCGAGCATCCCAGAAGGTCCCCTCGATACGCTTGTCCTCAGGTTGGAAGATGGCATATGTGTCGAGCCTAATCGGCATGAAGCCCCATCCGTCAGCACCAGCATTGAGACCCATACCGCCTTGCCAGCCGTTGGGCGAGATAAGTGTTGGGAGTACGGTACCACCGACAGCAAGAGGGCTACCCCATCCTCTTCGGTTATTGTCATCATTGTAGTTGATTTCGAAAATGCTCTCCTTGCTCCACTCATTCTCCTCCAGCCAAAGTGCTGCAAAGTTCTCTAGCAGCCCATAGTAGCCGTCAGCAATGATCTTTTTCATGTAATCTAGAGCCTTCGGATAGCGTGCCTTGTCATTCTGGTACATCACCATCTCTGCATAGAGCATGTAGCCCATAGCCTGAGATACACGACCTACGTTCTTGTCGGTAGCAGAGTTGTCCGTCCAATACATTGGTAAGACATTTGAGTCAAGCACCGACTCTAGCTCCTTGATCAGCTGAGCATACACCTTGTCAGCTGATAGTTGGTCAGCCTGGTAGGGGCGTGTCAGGTTTTCAAGATAAAAGGGGATGTTACCAAAGAAGTGCCAGAGCATGTTGTAGTAGTAGACTCTAAGGAGTCTCGCTTGAGCCTCATAGAGCTTCTGGTTTTTCTCTGTGATATCATCTTTAGCCCACTCGATATACTGTAGGACATCATTGCAGCGCTTGATGCCACTGTAGTCGATGGTCCATAGAGAGCCGAGTGTGTTATTGCTGTCGCCGTCATAATTAGCGAGTTTGTGCCAGTTAAGCATATCACCGGCACTTGCTCCTCCTACCCATACGTTGTCCGACATGATTTCGCTACAGATATTGATGCTATTGTAGCTCCCCAGACCCCAGTCTGGCCAGTGTAGGGGGTCGTACGCGGCTGTCAGAGCCTCCTGCACGTGTGCATCAGTGGTATAATACTCTTCTATGCTCTCACCATTGGGGTTCTCTACTTCTAGAAAGTCCTTGTTACAAGAGGTCAGAAAGAGAGCAATCAGAAGTATAACCGAGGTTATCGATATATTCTTTTTCATATTGCTATAGTGCGGTCAGGGTTAAAAAGTAAGGTTGAGTCCAACTGTAAATGTACGCGCTTGTGGGTAGATACCACGGTCAATACCTAGTGAGGTGCCACCAGAGGAGATCTCTGGGTCAAATCCCCAATACTTAGTCCAGGTAAAGAGGTTCTCTGCCATTACGTACATGCGTAGGCGATTTATGAGTGCTTTCTCTGTGATCTCTTTAGGAAGTGTGTATCCAAGCTGAATGTTCTTGAGTCGTAGGTATGAGCCATCACACACATAGAGGTCAGAAACTTGCCAGTTAAGATCGTCGTTGAGTCGGAGTATAGGGTACTTATTGGAAGTCCCGGGTCCTGTCCAGCGATCCAGCATCCAAGTTGGGAAGTTACCTGCCAGCACGTCGTTTCTGTGTGTTGCATCAAATACGTCTACACCGCTCACACCTTGGAAAAATAGGTTGAGATCTAGTCCTCTCCATGCAGCATTGAAGTCAAGACCAAAGGTCCACTTCGGTGTGCCGTTACCAATGTCTGTGCGGTCGTCAGGAGTGATCACGCCGTCCCCGTCCACATCCACAAAGCGTACGTCACCAGGACGTGCCTTAGGCTGGATCAGAGAGCCATCAGCGTTCGTGTAGGCATTTACCTCATCTATGGTCTGGAATACACCGTCCGTCTTGAAGCCGTAGTAGAATGGGAATGGCTTGCCGTTCTCTGCACGAGAGACAGCTCCTCCTTGGATGCCCTGTACGCCATCGAAAGATAGATAGCCGCTGGTATTACCAAGGTAGATCAGCTTATTCTGCAAGTAAGAGGCATTACCCTTTACTGAGAAGGTAGCGTCCGAGATGTTCCACCTGTAGCCAAGCTCAAACTCCCAGCCCTTATTCTCCATCTTACCGATGTTATCGAGAGGAGCAGACTCACCCACGTATCCGGGTATCGGCATCTCAATGATCATGCCATTGGTCCTCTTGTTGAAGTAGTCGACAGAGAAGGTCAGTGCACCATTCAGCATACCTAGGTCCAGACCTATGTCTGTCTGCTCACTTTCCTCCCAGCGTAGATCTGGGTTGGGCAGTCCTGATGCCTTAGAGCCAATAGACATGCTTGTGACCTTACCAAAGAGGTAGTTATTGCCCATGGCATTGTTGACCGTGTAGCGGAAGTCTCCGATGCGCTCGTTACCGTTCTTACCCCAGCTCATACGCAGCTTAGCTGCGGAGAGCCATGATGGCAATATGTCTTGCATGTAGGGCTCGTTGGCGATGTTCCAACCTAGTGATGCAGAGGGGAATGTACCATACTTGTGGTTAGCCCCGAAGCGAGAGCTACCATCACGACGGACGGTGAGCTGTAGGATGTATCGCTCAGCATAGTTGTAGTCAAGCCTTCCGAAGACAGATGCCAGACGGTGCTCAGCCCATGGACCACCATATACGGAGTGCTGTACAGTCGCATTGCCATCGGCATCGACGATTACATCACCCGTAGCATAGTTAATAGAGGGTTTATTGACATTCACGAGGTTCCACCGTGAGCCACCCAGATCAGAGTTCTTAGACTTCTGAGCAGACTGTCCAAGGAGTATGCTGAAGCTGTGCTCATCGATCTTCTTGTCATACGAGAGCACGTTCTCAAGTAGCCAAGTGATACCCTGAGCCTTGTAAGAGCTCGCGCTTGTGTGCGTTTGCTTGTTGTTGCCTGATAGATAGTACTTTGAGGTGACTGCTCCATCATTACCCCAAAATGATAGGTCTGGGCTAAATGAGATCTTGTACTTCAGGTTGTCCCAGATATTTAGAGCAAGAGAGAAGTTAGCTACAAACTTGTGACTCCAGCCCTTAGAGGGTGGTATCTGCAAGACTGCTAATGGGTTGTTCATCTCTTGGTATCCACCACCAAACCCAGGGATGGTGTATGGGTTACCGTTCTCGTCTCTAAAGAGGTCATGACCAGCGTAGGCTGTCTCCATAGCCTCGATCAGCTCAGGGTTGGTAGCCGTAGGGCTGAGGATCGGAGCAAGGTAGAGGGCACTACCCAGTACCGAGCCGTACTCAGTGTTCTCTGCGATACCTGTGCTATTGATCTTGGCATAGGAGAGGTTGGAGGTGAGGGTCAACTTATTGAGGAAGTTACGCTCATTCACCTTGTCAAAGACATCATACGATGTATTAGACCTGAGCGTCAGACGATCATAGTTCGATTGACCGTAGTTACCACCTACGATACCATCTTGCTCGAAGTAGCCAATAGATACATAGTAATTAACCTTTTCCGATGCACCGCTGACAGTGACATCATGGTTCATCACTGGGGCATTCTCGTTAAAGACCAGGCTTTGCCAGTCTGTGCCAAAGCCTACGATGGGATCACCGTTGTTGTCTTTCAGATTGTATGGATCGGCATAAAGAGGTGCTTGACCTGCGTTAAGGCGCATCTCGTTTTGCAGGATAGCATAGTCTGTAGCACTCGTGAGGTCGCGGTGGTGCCAAGGGCTCTGCCAGCCGTAAGAGAAGTTGTAGTTGACCACAGCAGCACCCTCTGCGCCCTTCTTGGTCGTCACGAGGATGACACCGTTACTACCTCTCGAACCATAGATGGCTGCAGATGCGGCATCCTTAAGTACTTCGATAGACTGGATATCATTGGGGTTCAGATAGTCCAGTCCACCCTCGATAGGCATTCCGTCCACGAGGAAGAGTGGGGTGTTGTCGTTGATGGTACCATTACCACGGATGATGATCCTTGGCTGTGCTCCAGGCTGTCCTGATGCTGAGGTGACATTGACACCTGCTGCAAGCCCCTTAAGCGCATTGTCCATGCGGACAGGGCTCTTGGCTAGTAGATCATCAGCGCTGACCTGGGCGATACTTCCTGTGACTACGCTCTTCTTCTGTACGCCATAGCCGACAACGACTACCTCGTCGAGTAGCTCTGAGTCTTCACGAAGAGTGATGGTAAGGTAGGTCTGACCATTGACGGGTACTTCCTGAGTGATCATACCGATATAGCTGACCCTCAGGGTCGCATCGGCTGGGATTCCGTTGATGGAGAAGTTACCGTCGAGGTCTGTTGCAGCTCCCTTCCCCTCTACACCCATCACTACGATGGTTGCGGCGATCACGGGGAAGCCGTCACTATCGACTACCTGACCTTTGATATTTATAGTATTGGCTTGCTGGGCATTGTTGTTGCGAGACAGCACGATGAGTCCGTTGCTGACCTTGCAAGAAAGCCCCTTTTCACGAAAAGCGGTAAAGACCTCTTCCAGAGAGCCTTGCTCTACATGCACACTCATAGGTTCAGCTGGGTTGACATCTTGATCGTTGTAGAAGAAGTGCAGACCCGTCTGCTGCTCTACTGCTTTCATCACTGATCCCATGGTGCCACTAGGCTGTAGGATAGTGATCGAAGCACCTTTCTGTGCAATGGCCGTCCGAGGCGCTGCTCCAAATACAGGAGCGGTGAGTAGGATCGATAGCGATAGTGCGATCCGTACCAACCTTGACGCTAGGTAGTTAAAGGATGATTTCTCACTCATAATAGGGTATGTATGATAGGAATGTTATAAATTATTTGTGAGGCACTTAGCGGTGTTGCATCACCACGTAGCGGTCCTCTGGTTTGTTGTTTATTTTTAATTCAGTTGTTGTCTCAAGTAGTTCAAATACAAATTCACGGCTGTACTCCCTGCGTAGAGCACCGGTGTAGGTGTTCTGCTTAAAGGCGTCATCCATGTAGATCGTGTTGAATCCGTACCATCTCTCTAGGTATTGCATGATAGATGAGAGTGGCAGATGCTTAAAGATAAAGATGCCGTTGACCCAAGCCGTCCTAACTGCCAGATCTGAAGCCTGATGCACGAGCCCTCCCTCTTCGCCCATGTATAGAGCTTCCTCTCCAGGAGCAAGCACTACGCTCTTGCCTTGTCTGTCAGTCACCTTTAGACTTCCCTCTATCAGAGCTGCGGTGGGGTGTTGCTCAGGGTAGAGGCAGACATCAAAGGTGGTGCCTAGTACTTCGAGCCTCATCTCCTCGACATCTACGGTAAATGGTCGCTTCTTGTCTTGCGCCACATCCATCAGCGCCTCTCCCTCCTTTAGCTCTACAGATCGGTGCTTGCCGAAGGTCACAGGCATCCTAAGAGAGGAGACAGAGTTGAGGGTCACCACTGTGCCGTCATCGAGAACCACGGTGCCTCGTCTGGTCTCTGGGACGATCATGGTTACCATCTCCTTGGCAGCAAAGAGGGGTGCCACGTCCTTTAGCTTCAGGCTGTCCTTATCGCCCATCTTGAGGTAAAGCCTTGATCCGTCTTCGCGCTCCAGCACGAGATCACGGTCACCTGCCAGTGAGTCGGGTAGGAAGTAGGTCTCTTGGATCTGCTTAGCCATCATGCTACTTGTTCCGGGGTTGAAGAGTACCCCGCTTCGAGGTACTAGTATCGTGACCATCACACCTATGATTGCAGCAGCTACAGCACCGATGGTATAGTGCCTAGTACGTCTCTTCCTGCGTCGGCGCTCCTCTGCTTTTAGGGTCAGCTGAGCACGCAGGCGCAAGTAACCACGCTGCACGTCAAAGTCCGGAGCCTCTGAGAGCTTTGCTATCTCTGCGATGGTCTCCAGATCCTTCTTGTCAGCTTCTTCCCTGCCTGCTAAGACAGAGTGAAGGTGCTTAGTATAATCGGATTGATCCTTGTGCTTGTCGTTCATGGTTGGGTCGATGGTATTAGAGAGCGCCCTTTGGGGCGTTCTATCTATTAGACGATCGAGAATTAAAAAAGGGTGAAAGAAAACCTAACTAATGTTGTGTATGATTAGGAGGAGTGCGATGGATAGTAGCTTCTCATCGCCTATCTTTTGTCGTGCGATACGCAGTTGGGTCTTCACTGTATTCACGGAGATCCCTCTCCGCTCGGCTATCTCAGAGTACTTCAATCCCTCTACGACCGCCATGAGAAATATCTCACGGCACGCCTCGGGGAGGCTATTCACTAGCTCCCTTGCTTTTCTCAGCATCTCCTCCTTCTCCTCTTCTGGCATCTCCTCCAGCTCTTTGCTCTCTATCTCATACTGTATCAGTGGCTCGTGCTTTTGCACTACCGACTTATGCCGCATGAGGTCAAAGATCTTATTGCGTATGAGGGTGGTGAGGTAGGTGTAGGGAGATCGGATCTTATCGAGATCCACCTCCTGCTCCCATAGCTGTACAAATAGGTCTTGCACTACCTCCTCTGCCAAGAATGGATCCTTGCAGATAGCCATAGCCACCCAGTACATATCGCGTGCATAGGTGTTATAAAAAGTCTCAAATTTTTTATCTATGACAGATGGCATTGACTTTTTGAAAAGGTGGTGCTAATGACTGCATAAAGTTACAATTTTTTACCAATCATCTGTAAGGGAAGGGCCATTTTGGCTCTGAGGATGAGTCGATATGGCAAGGCCCTCCCTACAGTACAGGGTTTTGAGGCTATGTTACTTAGCTTCTTGGGGCTGTGATGCTTAGCTTTTTGGTGGTGGGGCTAGCGAGTGAGGAGGTTGCGGCGCTCACCGGGGTCGGACCGGAGGTCGTAGAGCTGTGGTATCGTGTCTTGACCTGTCTCTATGCCGGTCTGCCACGCCTGCTTGCGTGGGTGTGCCACTGGAGGGATAAACTTGTAGTGTCTGTACCGGATGGCTATGTTTTCGCCCAGTCCCTGCTCTATCACGAAGTCGCGCCCTGTACCGCCGGTGTTGAGCCATGTGGTGAGGTGATCTTCGCTGTCGGGAGCTGCGGTGGGTGGGAGCTGTACCTTAAGTAGGGCTGCCATGGAGCGGAGGAAGTCGATGTGCGATACCAGATGATCTGCCACTTCACCTGCCGGTACCACGCCTGGGTAGCTGACGATAAAGGGCACTCGTGTGCCGCCCTCAAAGAGTGAGTATTTACCTCCTCTGTGGTGCCCATTGGGCTGGTGACTGCCTTGGAGCTCTACAGCTCTGTCTTCGTAGCCATCGTCGAGCACACCTCCGTTGTCAGAGGTGAGGATGATCAGGGTGTTGTCTCGCAGTCCTTGGCGCTCTAGCTCCTCGAGGACTATCCTTACGGTACCGTCAAACTCCAAGAGCGCGTCGCCCCGCAATCCCAGTGGGCTCTTGCGATACTCCTCACGTGGAAATCTCGGTACGTGTGCGTCGTTGGTACAGAGGTACAAGAAGAAGGGTTGCTCTCTATTCTCTCGGATGAAGTTGACCGCCTGCTCTTCGATCTCTCCGGCTATCTCTTCATCTTTCCAAAGTGCCTTGCCCCCACCTTTCATGTACCCAATCCTGGAGATGCCATTGACGATGGTCTGGTCGTGTCCGTGCGAGGGTCTAAGGTTGGTGAGTAGCTCTGGATGATCTTTGCCCGTTGGCTCTCCGTCGAAGTTTTTTTTGTAGCTGACATAAATCGGATGTTCGGGGTCGTAGTTTGCGACCATCCCATTTTCGATCCATACGCAGGGCACTCTATCTGCTGTCGCTGCCATGATGTAGGAGTAGTCAAAACCGAGATCGCTGGGGTTGGGAGTCAACTTTACGTTCCAGTCCTGCCCCCTCGGGTTGTCTCCCAGCCCTAGGTGCCACTTGCCTACCACGCCTGTGGTATAGCCTGCGTCTTTAAAGAGATCGGCAACCGTGTACTGCTCGGGGTGGATGATCATCGGAGCGTCTCCGCTGGCGACACCGGTGTCTTTGCGCTTCCAGGCATAATGCCCCGTCAGGAGCGAGTAGCGAGAGGGAGTAGAGGTGGCTGCGACGCAGTGCGCATCGGTGTATCGGGTACCGCTTGCGGCGAGCTCCTCCACAGCGGGGGTCTGTATGGCAGAGGTGCCGTAGGGCGATAGATCACCCCAGCCTATATCATCCGCGAGGATGACGATGACGTTGGGCGTATTGCTCTTTTCTGCTCGTGGTGTCGCCTCCTGAGCGGTGGCAGGTAGTGTCGTGAGCGAGGCTGCTCCGAGTGTGACTGCTGTCAGTTTCCCTTTTCTACTCATAATAGTGTCTGCTATCTATTGATAGGCTAAAGTTACCACTTTTAGCGACCAGACAAAAAGGCGAGAAGAAGTTGTATGATTCTCTTCATACGATTGTCATAAAATGCTCCGCTGCGGTGTGGGTAGTCCCTCCGACCTGCTCTTATGACCTGCACTCCTGCACCCTTTGATGATGCGGGATCCGAAGGACAGTGCAAGCGACCTCCGAACTTAAAAAATCTAAGTTCCCAACTTCGATGTGCCTAAGTTCCCAACTTAGATCGATTTAAGTTCCGGTCTCGGAGCGATCGAAGTTCGGGTCTCCGGTGTAGACGGGTTGGGGTGTTACTTTTTTATAAGTACTCTTGTCGCAAATATGCTAATTGGCACTTCGTCTGAGGGTACAACGAAAAAGCGAGAGACCCCAGCTGGGATCTCTCGCTTTGACATCTTTAGGATCTGGAGAATCCTTTACTTGCCATTGATGGTATTGATCTTGAGTAGTTTAAAGGCGTTGACCAGTACCAAAGGTATGAGCATCAGCCCTCCGAGTATGAGCCAGTGTGTAGTATCTGGCATCTCGAGGCGGAAGATATCGCGCATGTAGGGTATAAATACGACTGCTAAGAGCAGTGCAAGCGAAGCCAGCATCGCCCAGATGAGGGTGATGTTTTGATGAGGTGGCGTGCGCCAGCTTGGCTTAGTTGCGGAGTGGAGGTTGCGTATGTGCACCAGCTCCACAAGGCAGATGGCGATGAATGCCATGGTCTGTCCTAGTTCTTGACCACCGTCGCGGAATCCGATGAGATAGGCAACCAGGGAGATGAGACCTACCATAACTCCCTGATAGGTGATCCTCCATATGAAGCCCTTGGTGAAGAAGCCCGTCTTGGCATGTATCGGTGGGCGCTGCATCGTATCTGGGGCAGCAGGGTCGAGACTGATCGCCAGTGCGGGGAAGCTATCTGTAACAAGGTTGATCCAGAGTAGGTGAATCGGGAGTAGCGGAGTACCGAGGTTAAAGATGATGGCGATGAAGATGAGCACGATCTCTCCTATATTGGCGGAGAGAAGGTACTGGATCGCCTTGACGATGTTGTCGTATATGCGTCGGCCCTCCTTTACAGCATCTACGATGGTGGCAAAGTTGTCATCGGTGAGGATGACGTCGGAGGCATTTTTGGACACTTCTGTGCCGGTGATCCCCATAGCCACTCCGATGTCAGCTATCTTGAGGGCAGGGGCGTCGTTGACGCCATCGCCAGTCATAGAGACGACCTGATTGTGCTTCTGCCATGCCTGCACGATGCGCATCTTGTGCTCTGGTGCTACACGGGCGTATACAGCGGTGTGTGGTACAGCTTCGTACAACTCTTCATCCGAGAGGGCTGCGAGCTGGCTGCCATTGAGCACCTGATCGCCCTCTCCTAGTATGCCTATCTCGCTTGCGATGGCGGTGGCTGTGATCTGGTGGTCACCTGTGATCATCACCGGCTTGATGCCTGCTGTGCGACACTGTGCCACGGCATCGATCACCTCTACACGTGGCGGATCGATCATGCCGAGGAGCCCGACAAAGGTGAGCCCTGTCTCGACAGTCTCGGGTGTGATGGTGGTAGGCATCGCATCGATATCTGAGTAGGCAACGGCGAGGACACGCAGTGCTTGCTTCGCCATAGCTTCATTGGCAAGGGCGATCTGCTCCCGTGCCTCAGGTGTGAGGGGAAGCCGCTCTCCGTCCTTGAGGTAGTGAGTAGAGATGGCAAGAACCTCATCTGTACCACCCTTGAGGTGGGTCTGCAACTGCCCGTTGTCGGTGCGGTTGATGGTAGACATCCGCTTGCGGGTGGAGTCGAAGGCGATCTCACCCAGGCGGTTGTACTGCTGTTCGAGTTGATTTTTATTCAGTCCTTTCTGCTCTGCTAGGGCAATGATGGCGGTCTCGGTAGGATCACCGGTGAAGCGCTGCTCGGCATCGGGGTCGTCGGAGAGGTGTGCCTCATTTGCCAACGTTGCAGAGAGGAGCAGCTGCTTGATGTTTACCTCCTCGAGATCAGCCTCGGTGGTGTCGACCTCGCCCCTTGGAGTCCAGAGCCTGACGACTGTCATCTTATTCTGTGTGAGCGTACCGGTCTTGTCGGAGCAGATCACCGATGCACTGCCGAGGGTCTCTACAGAGGGGAGGTTGCGCACGATTGCATTTTGCTTCACAAGCCGCTGTACGCCCATAGCCAGTACGAGCGTAGTGATGACTTGTAGCCCCTCGGGGATCGCAGCGACGGCGAGTGATACTGCCATCATGAGCATTTCGAGGAGGTCGTTACCGTAGATCAGACCGACGACGAAGATGAGGACGCAGATGCCCAGAGCGGTGTAGCCTAGCACCTTGCCGAGCTGGTTGATCCTCTTTTGCATCGGGGTCTCCTGCTCGGGAGCTTCGTTGAGCATACCTGCTATCTTGCCCACTTCGGTATTCATCCCCGTGCCGACTACGATACCTTTGCCTCGACCGTAGGTAACTAGCCCCGTGGAGAAGGCGATGTTGTGCCGGTCGCCCAGCGGTATCTCCTCGTCGCTCTCTATCGTACTGACCTCTTTCTCAGCTGGCACCGACTCTCCGGTGAGTGCCGCCTCCTCGATCTTGAGGTTGACCGCCTCAGCCAGCCTTAGGTCTGCAGGTACGATGTCGCCCACCTCGAGGATCACGATGTCGCCAGGCACCACCTGCTCCGAGGAGATCTCCTGGACATTGCCATCGCGGAGTACCTTGCTGTGCGGAGCGCTCATCTTATTGAGCGCCTCGAGAGAGAGCATCGCCTTGTACTCTTGTACGGTACCGACGACGGCATTGACGATCAGTATCGCAACGATGATGATGCTGTCGGTGAAGTCTGCATGCCCCTGCATAATGCTGACCACTGCCGTAAGGATCGCAGCGGCTATCAGTACGTAGACAAGTGCATTGTTGAACTGGTTGAGAAAGATCTTCCAAATAGGAGTCTTCTTTTTATGGCTGAGCTTATTCTCGCCATACTGCTCTAGTCGTCGCTCCACTTCGGTGGAGGTGAGCCCTCGCTGCAAAGAGACCTCTAGCTGTTGTGCTATCTCTTCGGCTGTTTGACTATAAAAGGGTCTTCTGGTTTCGCTCATTGTCGATATAGTTTATATCTTTGTAATACAGTCACGCTAGTAGAGTGCAAAGGTACGATAACTTAAGCAATCTGAAGTTGAAAGCGTGCTAAAAGTTAATAACACATTGAGGTAAAGATATAGAATAGGTATGGAACATAGTGCACTGATACTGGGAGGGATACTAATCGTCGTCGTGGTAGCGCTGATGACCAGGATGAAGCGCATGAGGGAGGAGAATGAAGAGGTCGCTGAAGAGACTAAGATCTGCAAGACGACGGGGATGGCTTGCTGTGGCGGTGGAGATAACTGTCACCACAAGAAGACCTCGAAGCCTAGCTATGTCTACTATGAGGATGAGGAGCTGGATCGCTTCCGAGGTCGCACCGCTGATAGCTACACAGCGGAGGAGCTGCAGGAGTGGCAGGAGGTCTACTCTACGCTTCATGAGGAGGATAAGGAGGGATGGCTCACCAGCATTAAGGAGAGGGGGCTTGAGCTGCCTACAGTACTGAGATAAAGACTTTTAAGAGGCGATGAGGTTGAGGTGCTTGGTGTCTCTGGTGTTGCTCTTGCTCCTCTGCTCTAGCTGCGGTCTACTGCAGAGGGCGAGGGAGTACAATGCCGAGTATGATGCCGAGCATACCCTGAGGCAGATAGAGCGATCACTCGAGGCGGAGCCCCCCTCGGGCGAAGCGATCCGTACGCTCTATATGATCGATGAGGAGGGGAAGTATAGGGCAGAGTTGCTCCAGTTGCTGCCCCAGCTTAAGCAGAGAGACGATAGGGTGAGGGTGGCATTCTACTCGGGTGACCCGATGCTCCTACAAGAGACTATCGGAGTGCAACCGAAGACGGCACTGGACTCCCTTTGCCTTGCTAATCATGCTCTTAGAGCGGGTAATTGGCGTGAGGCTATGAGGTTGTCCCCAGATGACCCTGCTACGCATGCGATCTCTCTCTTGATGATGGGCGACACCCTGCAGGCGGTAAGCGAACTGTGGATGATACTGCAAGCGGAAGAGCGTCTGCACCCTCGCTATGTACGTCTGCAGGCGGGCCGTAAGCTATTGGAGGTGACAGCCGAGATTGATGCTAGTCTCTTCGCTACTGTGGCAAAGGTAGCCATAGATCTGTGGGAGCGCTTTGTGATGCGCGCCCTGGCGGGCGACACAAGCCCAACGAATGATCGGGAGCGTGCCTTTGTGCTTTGCCTTAAGTCGCAGAGCGACAGTACGCTACTACGTGACGCCGCGAGAGCCTACTTGGCTACAAGCGCGAAGTCCTTTGAGCGGAAGAGAGTATTGCTCTGGCTGAGGGAGGCGCTCTTGTCGGCAGGCTATTATCCTGAAGCTGAGGAGGTACAGCTTGCTCTCCCTGATGATGAGCAAAAGAGTCTCCCCTATCTACTTCTCGCAGAGTATCATGATGAAATCGACCTCTTGCGTAGGTATGAGCGAATGGAGGGGGAGCGGGAGGAGGCGCCACTCCTATTCAGTGATTATCCAAAGGGCTCTTTTAGACAACTGTGGGGCAATGTTCCCAATGTGGACAACTGGGCAATGCGCTACTATGCTCAGCCGATCGGAGCTGTGGAGCCCCCTCTTCGGCGCCCCTCGCATGAGGAGTACACAGCAACGCGTGAGGAGCTTGATCGGATCTTCGGTGTAGTGAGATAAAGCTCCAGTAGCAGGAGGAGACAATAAAAGACCGGAACTCCGTCAGAACGGAGTTCCGGTCTTTAAGTTTTTCAAGATCAGTAGTTTACTTGACGTTGATCGTAATGGTGGCACTCTTCAGTCCACGAGCGGAAGCTGTGAGCTGTGCTGTGCCTGGAGTCTTGCCTGCCTGCACGATGGTGGTGAGCTGGCCTGAGAAGAGCGGCATTGTGGAGCTCTGGAAGGGCACAGTGCAAGTGGCGTCTCCATTGGCTGAGGAGTGGTAGCTGCCTGCTCCCTTGACGCGGAAGGAGATCTCATGGTCAGCTGTTGGGCAGATGTTCCCATTGCGGTCTACTACCTGTACCCTTACGAAAGCGAGGTCCTCTCCATCAGCGTTGATGTTGTCATTCTCGAGGGTCAGCTTTACAGCATAGGGCTTGCCAGTTGTTACTAGCTCCTTGGTCGCTACGGCATTGCCTGCCTCGTCGTAGGCAACTACCTTGACAGTACCAGGTTCATAGCGGGTATCCATCCACATGAGACGGTAGCGGGGCAGTCGGTCGAGTGCATCGCGAGAGGTGTTTTCTGCTGTGATCGAGGTGTCTTTGGTCCGCCTGCCTTGGCTCACTCCGTTGATGAAGAGCTCGGCAGTTGGGTAGTTGGTATAGACAAAGATGGGGGTCACTTCGCCCTCACGTCCTTGCCAGTTCCAGTGCGGTAGGATGTGGAGCGTCTCCTCCTCTGGTAGCCACTTGGAGCGGTAGAGGTAGAAGCGATCCTTAGGAATGCCTGCGAGGTCCACCATACCGAAGTAGGAGGAGTGGCTAGGCCACTGAGTGTAGTAGGGGGTGGGCTCACCTAGATAGTCGAAGCCAGTCCAGACAAATTCGCCCATGGTCCATGGGTAGCCATCGGTTAGGAGGAAGTCATCCTCAGGCAGGTTGCTCCAACCGCAGTGCTCCACATCGTAGCTGCTGCACTGTAGGTCGTCGTAGGTCTTCATGGCACCTCGCACGACGGGAAACTTGTATACCCCTCTCGAGGAGACGGTGGAGGTGGTCTCTGCACCTAGTACCAAGCCATGGGGGAGCTTTTCGTAGGCAGTCTTGTAGTGCTGTAGGTTGTAGTTGATGCCCATGATATCGAAGACAGGAGCGTAATTGTTCTCAATCGAACCAATTACGTTATTCATCCCCTGTGTGATGGGCCTGGTAGGATCCTCTCTACGACATACATCTCGTAGGGAGCGTACTACGCGATTGCCGTAGCGTGCTCCTTGGTCGGGCACTTCGTTGCCCAGGCACCACATCACCACGGCAGGGGCGTTGCGGAAGTGGCGTACCACATTTGTGACATCGCGCTCTGCCCACTCATCGAAGTAGTTGTGGTAGCCATTTTTCATCTTACCTGTCTTGAGCTCGTCGAAGGTCTCCACCATTACCATCATGCCCATCTCATTGGCGAGCTCTACCAGCTCGGGAGCCGGCATATTGTGGCTTGTGCGGATGGCATTGACCCCCATCTCCTGTAGAATCCTGATCTGACGCTCGAGGGCGCGCCTATTGACCGCAGCTCCGAGCGGACCTAGGTCGTGGTGCATGCAGACGCCCTGGAAGAGTATCTGTCTGCCATTGAGGAAGAAGCCCTCCTCAGGTATCACCTCGATGGAGCGGATGCCAAATGTGGTGCGATCGCTGTCGATGAGCCGGCTGCCATCGTAGAGCTCTGTGACGGCAGTGTAGAGGTGTGGAGTCTTAAGATCCCAAAGCTGAGGTTCCTGAACGAGGAAGTCCTGCTCGAAGAGGTCGCCATAGAGGTCGGTTGTGGTCGACTCTGCCACCACATTATCACCAAAGAGGAGTAATGTCTTGAGTGATAGCCCTTCTCCCTTAGTTGGCGCATCGATGGTGGTCTTTACCTTTACTTGTGCCCACTCCTCTGAAATCTGTGGTGTAGTAATCTGTGTGCCCCACTCGGCAATACGGGTCTCCTCGGGAGTGAAGACAACGTAGACGTTGCGATAAATGCCTGCTCCAGGGTACCAGCGTGAGGACTCCATGGGGTTCTCTAGCCGGACTGCTACTACTTGCTGATCCAAAGCGGCATCGACGTGCTTTGTGACGTCGAGGTAGAAGGAGTTGTACCCATAGGGCCACTCCCCTGCATACTTGCCATTGACATAGACCTTGGCATTGCTCATTGCACCATCGAAGCGCAGAGTGACATTGCCCGGAGTGCCCTCTTCTCCCATCTCCTTGGGTAATTGGAACGTAGTTCGGTACCATCCCACTCCCACAAAGGGCAGTCCGCCTGTACGGGCAGCATGGAGGATCGGAGTCCTCATGCCATCCTCGGAGATCGCGAGTACTTGTGGGTCATAGCTGGAGTCGAATGGGCCGTAGATAGCCCAGTCGTGGGGGACTACCACAGATTGCCACTTGCTATCGTCGTAATGGAGCTCGGATGAACGTACATCGTCGGTACGGGTAAAGCGCCAACCCTCGTGGAGCCTTACGACCTCTCTAGGACTGTGTGCGGGCTGTGCCATCATCGTGCCTACAGCTAGAGTACTACTGAAGAGTAGGGTTAGGAAGATTGATAAAATAGAATGTTTCTGTCGCATAACTTTCTTGAACTGTTGTGTGATGGTGAGCTGAAAAGCCATCATCACAGAGTTAAACCTCCTCTTTATGAGAGTCAAAGGTGCAGGCACGCGCCCGCCATACTTCTTCACAAACTTAATGAAATATTGCGACAGAAGAGGAGCCGGCACGAGACAATCCTCATGCCGGCTCCAAGGATGTGGGTATCAATACTATTTTCTTACCATCCAGGGTTTTGCTTCAATACTTTGCCCCTATCTTGGTATAGCTTGATCTGATCGAGCGGAAGCGGACTCAGATAGTGTTTCTCCTCAACAGTGCGAAGATTGGTGGAAGCGGGCATGATATACCCCTTGCGTCCGCCACCGTACAGTTTCATTGATGCAACAGACTTTGCATTTTGCTCCTTGAGCTCCTCAGTGAGTTTGCCCTCTGCTTCTGCTTGGTCATTGAGCTTCTGTAGGATGGCATCTAGGTCTGCATAGGCACCCATGTTTTGCTTGACATTGTCTTGATTGTCAGCGTAGTGGAGCTTCTTCCAACGGCGTAGGTCGTCCTTACGGAAGCCCTCCATCGCTAGCTCTACACGGCGCTCATTGCGGATCTCCCAAAGGATTGGGCTGACATCTGCGTCGCGATCTGGATCGTTGATTACAACACCATTGACAGTGAGATCGGTGCCGCTGAGCTTTAGCGGTGGCAGTGCTACACCTTCACGAGCACGGATGAGGTTGACTGACTTATCGAGGTCAGTCTGAGTCATCTGCTGAGCTCCAAGGTCGTTAAGCTCTGCAACTGCCTCGGCGTAGATGAGCAGGACCTCAGCATAGCGCAGTACAGGAGAGTCGGTGGTGTTGGTGGAGCTCTGACCAGCAGGAGTATCGATGTACTCTGGCTTGGTAAACTTATGTGAGAAGTAACCTGTGTCGGAGAGCTTGCTGTAAAGGGGACGGTAGTGGAGCTCCTCCCTATCGATGCATGCGTAGAGACGTGGGTCTCTATTTGCCATCTCATCAGCATGAGTTAGGTCGCCCTGATACTGGGTGTTCTCAGCCTGGTGGATGGGGAGCCCATTTTGGCTACGGAAGCTCTCGATGAGTGACTTTGAGGGAGCATTTTCCTGTGGTTGCTCGATGTCGAAGCTCATCACAGAGTGAGTCGCCTTGCCCTCTACGTAAGAACGATAAATGATCATCTCTGGGTTGTTGCCGAGGTCTTCGGAGATGAAGAGATCGTGGTAGTTGTCGGCGATGGCAAAGTCACCGGTATCCATCACCTTTTTTGCGAAGTCTCTAGCAGCTTGGAAGAAGATCTTAGCGTCCTCCTTATTTTGCTTATGATACTTCTGCCATGAGCCCTCAAAGAGCATCATCTTCGCAGCCATGGCATCTACCACTGCCTTATTGACCTCAACGCCCGGGTTGCCATCGTTCTTGCGGACGTGCTCAGAGGCAAACTTGAGATCCTCGAGCATCATCTTCATGCTTACAGCTCTGTCTTGCTGAGCCTTGAAGAGCTCCTCCATGTTGTCGGAGGTGGGAGCGGTCTCGTAGTACGGGATGTCGCCAAATGCCTGGATCAGATCGAAGTTTTGAGTGGCACGGTAGAAGAGAAAAACGCCCATCCAGTGGTTCTTTACCTCGTCTGGAAGGGTAGATCCCTCGAGCCCCTCGATGAGGATATTCATCTTCTTAACCGTAGAGAAGTCCCAGCCACCTCCGGAAGCCGGTGCTACCTTGGTGAAGTGTGAGGGGGTCTTCTGAGCGAGGTCATCGCTGAGCAGGTTGGCACCAGATTGATTGCCAAAGCGAGAGCGGCTCCACCCTGAGTTGTAGCCAGTGAAGACTACAGTGTACATGCCATTGACAGAGGTGCGAAGGTTCGCCTCGCTATTATAAAACTCTGGACTATTGTCGATCTTATCGAAGGGCTCTCTGTCTAAGAAATCTTCACACGATACGAGTGAGCCTCCTAGCAGTCCAGCGCAAAGTAGAGTTAATATCTTTTTATATACTTTCATGTCTAGTCTTCGTGGTTAAAAGGTGATCTGAGCTCCTACTGAAATAGTACGAGAGAATGGGAAAGCACGGGCGCCATTTACATTACCTGTATCGTAGGTTTCAGGATCAACAGGTATCTTATTGTCATAGATCTCGAAGAGATTCTCACCACTCATGTAGATCCTAGCACGTTGTAGCCCTACCTGGCTCAGCAGTTGCTGTGGCACGCTGTAGCCGACGGTTAAGTTCTTCATCCTGAGATAGCCAAGATTCAGAAGGTACCTAGTCTGACGTAGCATATTCTGTCCGTGTGTTACCCAGTTGTTATTTGCAGGTCTTGGATAGAAGGCATCTCTATTGTCCGGAGTCCAGTAGTCGAGCTGGTGCTCAAAGATGGCCTCGTAGCCGAAGCCCGGAGTACCTACAGATCCGAGGAGCCACATATTGCGTTTGCCAACGCCTTGGAAGAAGGCATTGATATCGAATCCCTTGTAGTTGGCACCAAGGCTAAATCCATACTCGAAGTTTGGTCTTGTATTTCCAATACGTGTAAGGTCGCCGTGGTCATCTATAGTGTTGGAACCGTAGTCGATCTTACCGTTGCCGTCCAGGTCTACAAACTTCACATCACCAGGACCGTACTTGAAGGTTCCGGTCTCAAAGAGACTCTGTGAGGCAGCCTTCTTCGGGTTGATCACCTTGATAGGGTTGCCCTTGCTGTCAGTACCGTCCATGAAGTCATCCTCTGTGAAGAGTCGGTCGGTGGTATAACCCCAGATCTCGCCTAGGACTTTACCCTCGTAGTATCCGTAGATATTCTTTGTGTCGTTCTTGTACTTGGTGATTGTTTCCTTGACTGTGGAGAATGTAGCAGAGGCAGTGATGCCCAGACCGTTCTCGAAGTCGTGGTGGAAGTCCATCATCAGCTCAAACCCGTTGGCAGTCAGCTCTCCCTCATTTACTTTCGGTGCTGTTTGTCCAAATGTGCTCGGTAGCGTCTCGCCTGGTGAGTGCATGCCACTCGTGATACGACGATATACCTCCATGGTAAGACCAAGCTTATTGTTGAAGAAGCGGGTGTCCAATCCTAAGTTGTAGGTAGTTACGCGCTCCCATGTAAGGATCGGAGAGATAGCATTGGGCATACCGAAGTAAGGTAGCTGCTTACCATCGATCAGCCATGAAGTGGTACCCATGCCCATCGTAGATAGATACGCATTGGCAGCTACATCTTGGTTACCTACCGAACCAAACGAAGCACGTAGCTTCAGGTCGCTGAAGGTGGGCTTTAGACCCTCAAAGAAGCTCTCCTCGGAGACACGCCAGCCTATGGATCCGGATGGGAAGAAACCCCAGCGCTTGCCTGGAGGGAACTTTGATGAAGCATCGTAGCGAGCGTTGAACTCTACTAGATACTTGCCGAGGTAGTTGTAGTTGATACGTCCGAAGAACCCGGCTGTGGCTGATTGGTTGTGATAAGGGCCATCATCTACATACTGGTCACCGATAGCCAGGGCGATCTCAGGCTTGATAAAGGAGATCAGCTCCTTGCGGTCTGAGGTATGACCGTACCCTTCATTGGACTCAGCATCAAATCCCGCCATAAACTTAAAGTCATGCCCCTCCTCAAGAGCTAGGTTGTAAGTCCCGTATGCCTTGTAGGTATGAGACATAGCGTAGTTGCTCTGCTCAAATGCTCTATTGTGAGAGCTACTATAGAGAGAAGTGTAGTGTATTGGGTTGTTAGTGTTAAAGATATCACGACCCCACACCTGACCACCTCGACGCTTCAAGTAGTAGTTGAGCATCCCGAAGGTGTAGTCGAAGTTGATGTCAAGGTTCTTGATAGGTGTGATGGTAGCACCAGCATTGACACGAATGTAATGGCGCTGTGTGGTCTCCATATTTGCCTGCTGTACCTCAGTGATGGCAGAGCGGAAGGGCTTCCCATCATAGTCAGCATAGGGGTAGAAGGATGGCCATCTCAGCAGGTAGTACCACATGTCGTACGTACCAGAGCTGTATCTGTATGGGCGCTCGTAGGTAGCGTTGGTGTACATTACATTACCTCTCAGTGAGATGTAATCGTTGATCCTGGTATTGATGCTAGGATTAAATGTAAATCTTCGGTTGGTGTCTGCATTGAAGCGCAGTGGCCCCTCCTGTGTCAGGTAGCCCATGCCGAGGTTGTAGTTGGTGTTGCCGCTACCTCCGCTGATGGAGAGATCGTGCTTCTGCTGAGGAGACCAGTCTTTCATGAACATATCGATCGGGTCAAACTCCCTGTAGAAGTACCACTTACCGTTGCGTTGCTCTAGGTCTCTTCCGAGCTTCATCTCACCGAGCTCCTCTTGGCTCATGTGTCCATACTTGTCTTTCCACTCCCTCATCTTCTCTACCGCTGTAGCGTCGATGTTAAATCCGATAGTGGAAACTTCGGTATTACCGTAACGAGATGCGATGTCTAGAAGCATCTGGGCATTATCTGCTGCAGGAGCGAGCTTAGGCATCACGGTCGGGGTGTTCCAAGCAAAGTTGCTGGAGAAGTTAACGCGCGGAGCGTCCCCCTTCTTACCACGCTTGGTCGTGATGAGGATCACTCCAAAGGCAGCCCTCGTACCGTAGATAGAGGAGGAGGCGGCATCCTTGAGCACAGAGATGCTCTCTATGTCGTTGGGGTTCACGAAGGTTAGGTCTGGGATGGGTACGTTATCCACAAGGATCAGTGGTGTTGTACCTCTACTGGCGTTGAGAGAGCCGGAGGACCCTCTTAGCTTGATCGCTGGACCATTTCCCAGCTGACCGCTAGACGAAGTAACGGTAAGACCTGGGGTGACACCCTGTAGTGCATGACCGATGTCAGCGATTGGGCGACTCTCGATCGTCTTTCCCACGTCTACACTCGCTACAGCACCGGTGAGGTTCTCACGCTTCTGCGTACCATAGCCGACCACTACGACCTCCTCTAGGAGTTCGGTGTCATCTAGTAGTGTAATCTTAATATAGGTGCGACCATTCACGGGCACATCTTGAGTCTTAGAGCCCACGTATGATACGCGGAGAGTGGCGTTTTGAGGCACGCCATTGATCACAAATTCGCCGTCAAGATTGGTGGCAGCTCCTAACGAGCTCTGACCAACAACCTGCACGGATGCACCGATGATAGGTTCATCAGTAGTATCAACGACGAGACCTTTCACGGTGATGTTCTGAGCCCAGGCTGTGCTTGCCCAACCTGTCATCCCGAGTAGGAGGAGACAAAGCATCGCACATCTGGTTAGACGATGTTTATTTTCCATCATGAAAATAGGTGTTTGGTTGTAAATTAAATAACTGTTACTCAATGGTAGGTTAGCTTTCACAAAAGGTTGTAGGCGCGCGAGTTGTCTCTTTCTGAGGCACTCGGTGGTCTTCCTATCTAGCCCTCGAGTATTCTGCTCGAATGATGATTGCTCCCACAGGTTATGCCAAAGGTAACATTTTTTTATGTTTGACCAAACAAAACTTGATATTTTCGATAAAATATTGCTATTTATCATCAAAGAGGCAAGGGGATTAAAAATCGATAAACTTTTGCTACTCACAGGATCAACTAGAGATGTAAGTGTGATTACACCTTAAATCCCTGCTAAAAAGAAACTAAAAATAGTTACCTTTGTGGCTACTACTGTGGAATAGAGAGATAACCCTCGATGGCAAGCCCAAAGAAAGAGATACAAGAGCAATCCTCAGCTGAACAGCCAGCGGAGGGGCAGCAGCGTGTCCATCGGCCATGGTGGCGGAGACTCATTCGATGGATCCTCGGGATAGTGGGGGGGATTGTTGTATTGCTCCTATTACTCACAGCGCTGCTCTATGTCCCTCCGATACAAGATTGGGTGATAAAGACTACAGCTCAGGCAGTTGAGAAGTCTACTGGCTATGAGTTAGGGATCGGTGAAATACGGGTCGGATTTCCCCTTCGACTCAGTATCAGCAACGTACGGGCGAAGGACCGGAACACAGGAGAGCTGATAGCTAGCTTGGAGCAGCTAACAGCAAAAGTTGGGATCATGCCTCTTCTCAAGAGCGGATCTATCCCTGTCTCTGGTTTCAAACTTCGAGGGGTCGACCTTGCACTCTCGCTTGCAGGCGACTCCGTCTCTGTCAGCGGCACCCTGCAGGAGGTCGATGTCGATATGGTAGACTTCGATATTTATTCTACCCTGCTCGCGATCGACAACTTCCGTATCAAGGAGGCGGATATCCTAGTTCAGGTCATCACGGATACGATCCCAAAGGAGAGAGAGCCCCAAACTCCTAGTCCACTTGTCATCACGTTTAATAAAGCTGACTTAGAGGATGTTGCCTCTAAGGTTGTGGTATTTTCTAAAGACTCCATCCTGATCGACACCTATGTCGAGAGAGGGGAGTTGATAGGAGGAGAGGTAGACCTTCCCAATGGCTACTACCATGCCAAGAGCGTCGACCTCGATGCCTTGCTAAGTAGCCTAGGCTTTGAGATGGACGCGCTACCGATGCCGTGGATTGCTAGGGTCAAGGGGCGAGAGATGTACTATGGCGGTAGTCACAAGGTAGGTGGAGACATCATAGATCTCTACTTCGAAGTGGGCGATGGCTGGAGCGTAGAGCAGGGGCGCCTCCTTGCAACTAAAGACTCAGCCCGATTTGACGTGCAAGGGATCGAATTGCAGCTCCCTAGGAGCCGGATCAGTGGTGATGTCATCCTGCCTTTCGATGAGTGGATCCCTGCCGCCGAGGGTAAGGCAGACGTGGCTCTGAGAGGAAGGGTCGATCTCTCCGAGTTTGCCCGCTTCCTAGGAGGTGTTGAGGGTGCGCCAGAAGACCCCTTCCAGCTCTCTCTCACTGCCAGGGGGGATATGGATCAGACACTTAGAGCGGAGCTTCAGCTACGTAACGACCAAGTCCTGGATTTTGGGGTTACGGCACAAGCAACTGGAGTGTTGCAAGAAAAACGTGGTCCCATCACAGCTCAGTACGACCTACAAGTAGAGGAGCAGGCTACGGCTATGGTGGCACGCCTTGCGAATGCAGGTAGGGAGGCAAATCCATCATGGCGACTGCCCGCAGGCATGAGCCTGACAGGAAAGGCAGAAATGCGAGGGTCGCAACTGGGTACTGACTTCGTGCTCAATACCACACAGGGCGGAGTGCTAGGTTATCTGCTGTACAACCTCGATCAAGTGGGGTACAAAGGGCAGTTAAGGCTCGACCAGCTGTATGTTGGGCAGTTCTTACCGAAGGACTCCATCGGCGTGATCAATGCGATCCTACAGCTCGAGGGGATAGGTAGCGACCCCTTTGACCCTCAGATGCAGGCACATATTTTTGCCAATGTCGACTCGGTGCAGTACGGAGGTGCAACGTTCAATCAAATTACCTTCCTCTCAGAGCTAAAAGACAGCCACCTCTTCGGAGCCCTCGACTCGGCAGACGATGCGATGAAGCTGACAGCTCAGATCGATGCGATGCTGCATCGAAATGACATCTCTGGTAGTGTCAATCTCTTTGTTGATACCATCATTCCGAGCCGTGTCGGGCTAGACTTCCCTACCGTACAGGGGGCGCGGCTAGAGCTACGCAGTACCGTCCGGAGCGACCTAGATCAGTTCTACGACTTTGATGGTGAGGTCGAAAACTTCTGGATACAGACGGATAAAAACCTCATTCACCCCACCAATACCTACGTGATAGCCAGCACCTCAGAAGCCAGCATGTATGGCGAAGTCACCTCGGGTGACCTCTCGCTCAAGGTAGATGTGGAGAATGGGCTGAAGGACTTCACTCATAGGATCACTTCGCTCACAGAGGTCATCACCACATCACTGGCTGACTCTATCCAAAAGATAGATATGCGGCCCTGGCTGGAGCACTATCCGACGATGGACGTCCAGCTCACCATGGGGCGCAATAACCTCCTGCGTGCCTACCTCGATGAGATGCGCATAGGAGCCCGTTCCAGCCATCTTAACCTCCGCACCACAACCTCCGAGGGGCTTACAGGCGAGGGTGTGATCAGTTACTTCCAGATGGATACTTTCAGGATAGACAATATCGACCTGATCTTGAGACAAGACTCCTCTTTCTTCTACGCCTTCTCCTCGATACACAAAGACCAGTTTCGCAACCAGCTGCCTTTTACCATCATGTCGTCTCTGACGACCAACGTCCACCGCAGCGAGCTCTATCTCCATTGGCTTGACCACAAGGAGGAGGACTTCTTGCAGATGGGTCTCGAGCTGTGGAACCAGCCCAATGGCGATCTTACGCTTGACTTCACCCCAGACCCTATAGTGCTATTTCACAACGAGTTTACTTCAGTAGGCGACGGCGGGGTCACCTTTCCGCAAGGCAAGAGAGAGGAGGTCAAGGCTGACCTAGAGCTAAGGTCGAGAAAGGGGGCTACGATCTCTCTACGAGATGTGCCGGATGAGCGAGGGCACCTGCTCCGAGCTGTCCTCAATGAGGTAGAGCTATCGCAGCTCGAGGGGGTGCGGATCATACCGCGCCTTAAGGGGGTGGTAGATGCCGAGGCGACGTGGCTCCAGATCAAGGATGCTGGAGGTCAAGAATACGTGGCTCAGGTCAGTGTCGATGACTTCTACTACGAAGATAAGCCCTTGGGTACTATGGGAGTACAAGCAAGTGCCACGCAGGGGAGAAATAAGACGACCTACCTCGAGGCTGATGCAGACGTGGAGGGCGATCCTGTCGCCCATCTCATCTCTTTCCAGCCAGTAGAGGGGCAGAGCCGGCTCTGGGTACGCGCCAATGACTTACCTCTTACCAAGGCTAACCCCTTCTTGCCCAGACGATATGCCGAGGCTACAGGATTGGTCAGCGCGGAGCTGGCAAATTACGACACCCGAAGAGATATCCAGACGGCTACGACTGCTGAGTATGAGGGAGTTGTGCGCTTCAAGGACGCTGAGGTCTATGTGGCATCAGCAAATGAGACCTACGGTCTCGATGAGAAACCCATCCTGGTCAGAGAGGGGCGGTTGAGACTGGAAAACTTCGCCCTCACCTCCAATAACTCTAAACTCTATGCTGATGGAGAGCTACGTCTGGATCAAGCAGAGTATCCCATCGACCTGCAACTCACGGGGCGCGATCTGGTGCTACTTAACTCCGCCGAGACCGCTGATACTGAGCTCTATGGCACCCTACAGGCAGATGCCGACCTCCACATCCTAGGACCCCTAAGAGCCTTCCAAATGACTGGTAATGTGTCGGTAAAGGGCAATACCGACCTCACCTACAAGAGCCAGAAGTCGGAGCTTAAGAAGCGTAATAACTATGCCGGGCTGGTCGAGTTTACAGACTTCTCCGACACCCTCTTCGTGGCGAAGAAGAGCGCAGTGGATAGCCTGTCGCTCAGCGGTCTAGATATCCGGCTCAATATCCACATCGACCCCGCAACTAGGGTCAATGTGATCCTCTCGCCTGATGAGCAAAATAAAGTATCACTACAGGGTGGGGGAGACTTCAACCTCAAGATACCACCCTATGGGGCTATGAATCTCAGTGGCGACTATAGTGTCATAGAGGGGAGTGTGGGGCTCAAGATCAGTATGCCGCCGATCACAAGACAGTTCAATATAACACCAGGTAGCCACGTCACCTGGAGCGGACCTCTCATGGAGCCCTATATCGATCTGAGCGCCACTAGCTCTATGCGTAGTCAGGTGAGCCTTGCGGGTGAGCCGAGCCGTTCGGTGGAGTTTGACGTCACCCTCCACGTAGAGAACCGCCTTGATGACCTTAAGCTCCGCTTCACCACCTCTGCACCTAGCGATCTAGCGGTACAGAACGCCCTTGCCTCGCTCAGCCCAGAGGAGCAAAACCGACAGTCACTCATGCTCCTCACGTCGGGGCTCTACATGGGCTCTAGGAGCACTGCGACCTCAGGCTTTGATATGAACTCCGCCCTCGCTTCGTTGGCAGCTAGCCAGTTCAATTCTATTGCAGGCGAAGCGCTTGATGCTGAGATCAATCTGGGTATATCCAATACGGCCAACGCCTACGGTACCGGTACCGACTACACCTATAGTATCGCTAAGAAGTTTTACAACAATAGGATCAATGTCACAGTCGGAGGGCGCATGATGACCGGTCAGGCAGCAACAGGGATGAAGCAGTCCTTCATCGACAATATGACCCTAGAGTACCGACTCGACGAGGCAGGTACACGCTTCCTGAAGCTCTTCCACCGTCGCAACCTTGAGAACCTCCTGGATGGCGAGGTGATAGAGACCGGAGGGGGCTACCTGATCCGTCGCCGTCTCAACCGACTGCGTGATATCTTTGACTTCCGCAGGAAGCCGACCATCAAGGAGGAGCAGGACCATGAAACAAACAACGCACAAGAGATCCCCCATGAGACCAACTAGAGCCATATCGCTCCTCTTCCCACTGCTGATCCTTCTCACTACTGCGTGCTCGGTGAGCAAGTACATCCCTGAGGGAGAGCAGTTTTATGCAGGGGTCAAGAAGCTACACTACGAGGATGAGGACAAGAGCACCAATGGGCGACTCGCCCGCAATGACCTAGAGCGGGTGCTCCTCTACAAGCCAAATAATAGTCTGTTGGGTAGTGCTTCCACGCGCCTCCCCGTCACTTATCCATTTTATATCAATACCCACTATGCGGAGGGTAAAAACTTCCTCGAGCGGTGGCTCTACAAGACCTTTGGCGCCAAGCCTATCCTGATCTCCTCCGTCAACCCTAGCTTCAGGGCCTCCATTGGTAGGCAGATATTGGAGGAGTACGGCTACTTCCGGTCCGACATCACCCCTAGGGTCGAGCCCTCTAGTAAGGACTCAGTGCAGGCAAAAGTGTCGTACAACGTAGTGATGGGAGCGCCCTATCTCTACGATAGCATTCGCTATATGGTGCCGATACAGCCGGAGTCGCTCCCCGACCTATATAGCACAGAGGAGAGTCTGATCAAGAGCGGAGAGCCCTTTAGTGTCGTCTCCTTGCAAAACGAGAGAAACCGCATCTCAAAGTTACTGCGAGATGAGGGTTATTACTTCTTTCGCCCTGAGAATATTGTATATCAGGCAGATACAGTGCAGGTGCCCCAGCGAGTGCAGCTCCGGGTCAAGCTCTCCGAGGGTATGCTCCCGGAGGCGTATGAGCCCTGGCATATAGGCGAGATCACCTACAACCTGCGTGATGCTGAGAATGGCCCACTCACCGACAGCCTATACCACGAGGGGATCCTCTACCGCTATCATCGTCGCTCCCCAGTGCGTATACCAGTACTGGCAAACCGCATACGTATCGAGCGGGGAGAGCTCTACGGAGAGCAGATGGAGAGCCGTACCCTCAACCGCATGGCTGAGCTAGACGCTTTTGCCTATACCGATGTGAGCTACACCCCCCGCGTCGGTGAGGATGGCGTCAACTACCTCGATGTGCTCATGACCTCGCGCCTTGCTCCGCCCTACTTTACAGAGTTGGAGGGCACCTTTAAGCTCAAGAGTAATAATCAGGTGGGACCTGGTGCCTCCTTTTCTGTCAATCGAAAAAATATATTTCACGGTGGAGAGCTCCTCAGCATCCTACTCCGTGGAAGCTACGAGTGGGAGACACAGCGCTCCTCTAGCAAGGTGGATAAGTGGGACATCAATAGCTATGAGCTGGGAGTACAGGCGTCTCTCACCTTCCCGCGGCTCTTGATCCCATTTCTCTCTAGTAGCTCCATCAACTTCCCCGTCAGTACGAGTATGGCGCTCTCCGGTGTGATCCTCAATAGGACCAACTTTTACCGCCAGGGGCAGTTTACCTACGACCTCTCGTACCACCTAGAGCCCAATAAGCGTGTCCGACATACCATTACGCCGCTCAGTATCTCGTACAACCATATCATCAAGAGCTCGGAGCGCTTTGATACTGCTATGGAGGAAAATCCGGCTCTGGCACTCTCATTTCGCAATCAGTTCGTGCCACAGCTCTCTTACCTCTTTGGCTATCAGTACCAAGACCCCCTTCGCCCCCATGGCTTTAGCCTAGAGGCGTATGTGTCAGAGGCAGGTAATCTTACGTCGCTCCTCTCCTGGAAGAGCAGAGAGAAGGGTGAGGCGCCCAGCTTTATCAAGGGTGTTCCCTTTGCACAATTTGTCAAGGGCACACTGGAGCTTCGCTACAACTACCGCTTTACTCCCCGACTGCAGGTGGCGACACGTGCCTACGCAGGAGCGATCTACAGCTATAGCGAGATGCGAGTGCCACCCTACAAGGAGCAGTTCTACTCCGGAGGTGCCAATAGTATCCGTGGCTTCAATGTGCGGACACTGGGCCCCGGCTCCTACCGCCCTGTGGTCTCCGGACCCATGGACTTCCTCGACCGTACGGGCGACGTCCGCTTTGAGGGTAATCTAGAGCTGAGGTATCGGGTGATAGGACAGCTGGAGCTGGCAACCTTTGTCGACGCTGGCAACGTCTGGCTGCTCAACCCCGATGAAACCCGCCCCGATGGTGAGCTCTCTGCAGAGTATTTTTGGAAAGATCTAGCCCTTGGCACCGGGCTTGGTGTCCGATACGACCTCAACTATCTCGTCCTGCGATTTGACGTCGGACTCGGGCTCCATAGTCCCTCCCGCTTAGAGGAGGAGCCTTATTTCAACACCTTTGGAGATGGCTGGCCACTCGCTTTCCACCTCTCTATCGGCTACCCCTTCTGATGTTTTTGTGCCGGTGCAGTGTCGTGGCAGAGGGAAGTCTGAACGGAGGGAGCTTCCTCTTTCATTGCAAGAAAAATCGAGACCGGAACTTCGGAAAATCCGAGTTGGGAACTTAGAGTTGTCTAAGTTGGGAACTTCGGTAGATCTAAGTTGGGAACTTAGATTTTTTAAGTTCGGGTCTCCCCTTTCCGCGGGTGTCTATTTGTATCTAACGGATGCCCAAGTCTCTGCCCTGTGATTCATGATAATAGAGCAAAAAGAGGTACATTTGTAAGTAAATAACATAGGTATAATAGATAAGTTCAATAAATAAGTCCACAGTAAGAGAGATGACAAACATTGATTCATACAACTTCAAAGGTAAGCGCGCATTTGTGCGTGTCGACTTCAACGTACCTCTAGACGAGCAGCGCCAGATCACTGATGATACTCGTATCCGTGCTGCACTCCCGACACTCAAGAAGATCTTGGCTGACGGTGGTAGACTGGTAATGGCTTCTCACCTTGGTCGCCCCAAGGGTGTTGATGAGTCGCTTTCGCTGAAGCATATCTTGCCACACGTCTCTGAGCTTCTAGGCGTGGAGGTGAAGTTTGCCTCCGACAGCGTCGGCGAGGAGACCGAAAAGCTGTCTAAGGAGCTTAAGGATGGCGAGGCACTTCTGCTGGAGAACCTCCGCTTCCACGAAGAGGAGGAGGGTAAGCCCAGAGGTTTGGCCAAGGATGCCAGTGATGAGGAGAAGGCAGCAGCGAAGAAGGAGGTGAAGGAGCGCCAAAAGGGATTTGTGAAGCAGCTCGCTCAGCTAGCAGACTGCTACGTAAACGATGCCTTTGGTACCGCACACCGTGCCCACGCTTCTACGGCTCTTATCGCAGAGCACTTCGACAAGGACAATAAGATGTTTGGCTACCTGATGGCTAAGGAGGTGGCAGCCATACAGAAGATCTTGGACAATGTGGAGCGCCCCTTTACAGCGATTATGGGTGGCTCTAAGGTGTCTACCAAGATTGAGATCATTGAGAACCTACTCACTAAGGTGGACAACCTGATCCTCACCGGCGGGATGACCTACACCTTTATGAAGGCGAATGGCGGTAACATTGGTACCTCTATCTGTGAAGATGATAAGCTAGATCTGGCTCTTGAGATCCAAGAGAAGGCTAAGAAGCATGGTGTGAACCTGGTGCTCAGCGAGGACTCTGTGGTGACGCAGGAGTTTGCCAATGATACTCCGTATAAGGTGGTACCAAGCATGGATATCCCTGACGGCTGGATGGGTATGGACATTGGTGAGAAGTCTAGAAAGAGATTTGCCGATGTGATCCTTGGCTCTAAGACCATCCTTTGGAATGGTCCAGCAGGGGTCTTTGAGTTTGACAACTTCGGTGCTGGCTCTAAGGCAGTTGGCGAGGCTGTCGCTGAGGCAACCCAGAAGAATGGCGCCTTTTCTCTCGTAGGAGGTGGCGACTCAGTAGCATGCGTGAATAAGTATGGTCTGGCTGACCAGGTCTCCTATGTCTCTACCGGCGGTGGTGCCCTCCTCGAGGCGATCGAGGGTAAGACGCTACCCGGTATCGCTGCGATTAGGGGCGAGTAAGAGGTAACTCCGATAGATAAGTAATAGAGCCTAGCTACTCAGTAATCTGGTAGCTAGGCTCTTTTTTGTGTGCGACTTGTCTGCTCGCCTTACTTGCGGAACGGTGTCTTCACCACCTCTGCAGGGATCAGCTTCTCGCGTATCTTGATAAAGATCTCAGTGCCAGGTGCTTTGTAAGCAACGGGGACATAGCCCAGCCCGATAGCCTCATTGACAGCAGGAGCCTTGGTGCCTGAGGTGACACGACCGATGATGTTGCCCTCTTTGTCTGTGATCTCATAGCCATGGCGTGGGATGCCACGACCGGTCATGTGGAAGCCTATGAGGCGATTTTTGATGCCCTCCTCACGGGTCTTCTGGAGGATATCGAAGCCAGGGAGCTCCTCTTTGCCCTCAACCAACTTTGTGACCCAGCCCAGTCCAGCCTCCAGACTATTGGTGGTGTCGTCGATGTCATTGCCATATAGGCAAAATGCCATCTCGAGTCGCAGGGTGTCTCTAGCGCCTAGTCCGGCAGGCTTGATACCGTACTCCTCGCCTGCTGAGAGCAGCGCATCCCACACTTTCTTAGCATCCTTGAGGTCGTCGAAGTAGAGCTCAAAGCCTCCAGCACCGGTATAGCCGGTATTGGAGAAGAGGGCGTCGATGCCTGCAAACTTGCCCGTAGCGTAACTGTAGTAGGGGATCTCGCTGAGATCGATATCGGTCTCCTTTTGGAGCGTCTCCTTAGCCTTTGGCCCTTGCACTGCGAGGATGCTCACATGCTCGGAGCGGTTGTTGATCTCGGCACCTTCGATTTGATGCTTCAGGAGCCACTGGTAGTCCTTCTCGATATTGGCGGCATTGACAGCCAGCATATAGTGGTCATCGAAGCAGTAGACGATGAAGTCGTCGACGATGCCACCCTGATCGTTGGGCATGTAGTTGTACTGAGCCTTGCCCGGTGCGAGCTTGGAGATGTCATTGCTGCAGACCCGCTGCATGAAGTCGAGGCGGTTGGGGCCGCTCACGACGATGGAGCCCATGTGGGAGACATCGAAGACTCCGACATTTTGGATCACGTTCATGTGCTCAACCTTGATGCCCTCATACTCTATAGGCATATCGTAGCCAGCAAATTCGCTCATCTTGGCGCCCATCTGCACGTGCAGGTCATGGAATGGAGTTGTTTTTAACGTCATAGGTAGTTCTGCTTTTGTTGTATGGTTTCTGTGTTTGTGATTACTTTTCGACCTGGCGAGAGGCGATGGCGACAATCACCTCCTTAGCCTTTACGAGTGAGGGAACTGGTAGGTACTCGTACCTGCCATGGAAGTTGTGCCCGCCCGCAAAGATATTGGGGCATGGCAGACCCATAAAGGAGAGCTTTGAGCCATCAGTGCCGCCGCGGATAGGCTCGATGATAGGCTCCACGCCTACCGAACGCATAGCCTCCGCAGCATGCTCTACGATGTACATCTGTGGCTCTACCACCTCACGCATATTGAAGTAAGAATCGGTGACCTCAGCAGTGCAGCGCCCCTCTCCATAGAGCTCGTTGATGCGCTGTGCCATCTTGAGGATGGTCTCCTTGCGCTCTTCAAACTTCGCCCTGTCGTGATCCCTGAGGATATACTGGATAGAAGCCTCCTCGACGGTGCCCTTCATCTCGATCAGATGATAGAAGCCCTCGTAGCCCTCGGTGTTGCTCGGCAGCTCCTTGGGTAGGTAGCTGTTGAACTCCATAGCCAACAACTGGGCATTGACCATCTTACCTTTGGCATCGCCAGGGTGGACGTTGAGCCCCTTGAAGGTGACTTTTGCGCTAGCTGCGTTGAAGTTTTCGTACTGGAGCTCTCCGATCTTACCTCCGTCGATGGTGTAGGCAAAGTCTGCCGCAAACCGCTTCACGTCGAAGTGGTCAGCCCCTCTGCCGATCTCCTCATCTGGGGTGAAGCCCACTTTGATGGTCCCATGCTTGATCTCAGGATGATCCACTAGATGCTGGATCGCATCCATGATGGCAGTGACGCCTGCCTTGTCATCTGCGCCAAGGAGCGTATGCCCATCGGTGACGATGATCTCCTGACCTTTGTAATCCTCAAGCTCAGGGAAAAACTCGGTGGAGATGCGAATGCCCTCCTTTTCGTCTAGTACGATGTCGCCACCGGTGTACTGTACAAAGCGCGGCTTGACATCCTTGCCAGAGAGATCTGGAGCGGTATCCATGTGTGCGACAAACCCGATCGTAGGCCGAGGCTCCTCGGTATTTGCAGGGAGCGTAGCTGTGAGGTAACATTTATCGTCGAGCAGAACATCCTTGAGCCCCATCTCCTTGAGCTCTTGCTCTAAGAGTCGAGCTAAGTCAAACTGCTTATCGGTACTCGGAGTCTTCTCAGAGTTGGGGTCAGACTGAGTGTCGATGGATATATATCTTACGAAACGGTTAACTAGAGGGTCGTGGTGTTGTATCATTTCTTGGACTTACTTGTAGGTTAGTGTGTTAATTGTTCGAATATCTCGTGTATCTCCGCAGCAAGAGCGCGCGCGCGATCTTCGGAGTCAGCCTCTGCATAGATCCGGACGATCGGCTCGGTGTTGCTCTTACGTAGATGCACCCAACGGTCAGGGAAGTCGAGTTTTACACCGTCTATCGTGGTGATCTGAGCTCTGCCCTCGTAGCGCTCTCTGATCTGGTCTAAGAGGTGATCGACATCGATACCTGGAGTCAGCTCTATTCGGTCCTTAACCATCTCGTAGTTGGGAAGTTGGCGACGCACTTCTGAGGGTCTCATCTGTCTCTTTGCTAGGAGTGTCAAGAAGAGTGCTATCCCAACAAGCGCATCTCTACCATAGTGGGCAGCTGGGTAGATGACCCCACCATTGCCCTCTCCGCCTATGATGGCGCCTACCTCTTTCATCTTAGTGGTGACGTTCACCTCTCCGACTGCAGCGGAGTAGTACTTCCCACCATGGCGCTCTGTGACATCCCTCAACGCACGAGAAGAGCTGAGGTTGGAGGCAGTGCTGCTACCCATCGGAGCGCTTTCCAATAGGTGGTCTGCGATCGCCACGAGTGTGTACTCCTCGCCAAAGGGAGCTCCGTCCTCGCAGAAGATTGCCAGCCGGTCTACGTCGGGATCGACAGCGAAACCTACATCTGCCTTGTGCTCAACGATCGCTCTTGAGAGATCGGTAAGATGACCAGGCAGAGGTTCGGGGTTGTGTGCGAAGTTGCCCGTAGTATCGTCATTGATGAGGTGCACCTCCTCGACGCCTAGAGCCCTAAAGAGCGGCGGCAGAGCTATACTTCCGACGGAGTTGATAGTGTCTGCCACCACCTTAAACTTCGCAGCTCGTATCGCCTCGACATCGACTGTCGGCAGTGCCAAGACATCGACTATATGCTGCTCTAGGTGGCTCTTCTCCGTCACCTGACCTAGGTGGTCGACGTCGACAAAGGTGAGATCTCGCTTCTTCGCCAGCTCCAGTACTTGCTCGCCCTCTGTTGCAGAGAGAAACTCCCCGTGATGGTTCAGGAGCTTGAGGGCGTTCCACTGACGTGGGTTGTGACTTGCAGTAAGGATCACTCCGCCATCGGCTTTCTCATGTACGACAGCCAGCTCTGTGGTCGGGGTAGTGGCAAGGTCGATGTCCACGACATCAAACCCACATGCCTGTAGCGTGCCTATCACAATGCGCTTAACCATGTCTCCGCTCATGCGGGCATCCCTCCCCACCACTATCTTATTGCTACCTATCGGGCTACTCTTTCGGATGAAAGCCGCATAAGCAGCGGTAAACTCTGCTAAGTTAATTGGGTGCAACCCCTCACTCGCCTTGCCACCAATGGTGCCACGAATCCCAGAGATTGATGTAATTAAGCTCATGTATATATCTTCTTTTCTTAGTGTTTGAATTCGTACCTCACTACGCTGTAATACAGAGGTATACCCTCTTTTGTCATCATCGAAGGTCCGGTCCTAAAGGAGGTGATGATCCTCACCTCTCCGCCCTCCGATACATATTCGAGCGCTCTGAGTAGCGCCTCGCAGCCAAATTGCACCTGTATCTGATTATTATCAGAAGGGGTGGTCGGGTCGATGTGCATCGCTATACCATCCTTGTGGTATATAAAGTTAAGCGGTCTCGTACCGCCCACTGCTCCCTCGTAGTTGGTAAAGAGGGGGTTCTCGACTTCAAAGCGAGACTGATCTGCCAGGCTCTCAACGGTAAATCTTGCTTGTATCACGGTCTTGCCCGAGGTCGGTTTGTTACCATTTCCCAGATCCTTGATATTGATGTAGAGCCCTTCCTTGATCTTTGCAAATTGATTGGGCTCCATCACCTTACCCTCTGGTACTTCGGGCAGTATCACTATGCCCTCCTTGTCCATAAAGGTGCGTATCTCCGACTCCTCGCGCTTCAGCATCTCCACATAGGAGAGCCGTGTATTCTTCCTGCATCCTGTGAAGGAGAATACCATGAGTAGGGATAGAAGGGCGATTGATATATTCTTCATATTCATCTTTTTATTTATCTAAAACAAATGTATCTCTTTTTCTCGGATTTATTGTCTTTGTACTCAAAAGGCATAGAGTAGGTAGAGCTTGGCAGAGATGATCTGCTCGGACGACTTCCCAAAGTAATCTTTCCGGCTATTGCCATAGATCTCTCCCAGACCGTAGACGTACGATCCTCTCAGCCCTGCTACCACCTTGCCAAAGTGGTACTCTCCACCTATGCCACCGCCAAGCCCCCAGGCAAACTTATTCTCCACCGGCATGTTGTGCTGTTCGGTTACGACTGGCACGCCCTCTTCTGGGAAGTTAGTGCTACTCTGCTCCGATAATAGGTAGCCAAACTGTGCACCCATGTTGACGGTAAACTTAAAGGGCCCTTGACCCACTAAGAACTGTGTCATAAAGGGCACGTTAATAAAGTTGAGCGTCCGCTCATAGTAGTAGTCCGGGTGCTCCTCAGGCTTCTCGTGCCATCCTCTGCTGGAGTAGTCTATCTCTAGCCATATCCCGGCATCCACGCCCTTGAGTCCCATGGCGTCCTTATCGACATCATATCGGATCACGATGCCACCATCGTAGCCCATCTTTAGCGTCTGCTCCACATTGGGCTGAAAGATAAGGCTCGTGAGGTTGATACCCCCGGTGGGCCCGATCAGGAGGCGGGGAAACTTCGACTCCTGAGCCACCGCTGTGGTGGTTGCTACAAAGAGGAGGGCGAGTGCCGCTATCTTACTTCTTATACTCATCATCACGACTGTAGCTGGTCTCTACCTCGCTGGAAGCGGACAAAGAAGATCCCTTCGTTGGTGAAGTAGGAGGGGTTGTTGCGACTTGGCTCAAATCGGAAGCTCGACTGTATGCCTTTGCTCTCTCCGCTCAGGTGCTCGTCTAGGTGATTGATGAAGTACCTCATCGTGTCATAGCCAAGGATACTGTACTTAGGATAGGTGTTGCCTACACCGCGACCGTACCAATTGCGAAAGTCGGTCTGAAACGACTTGTACGCAGCTGTACCAGGGTCAGCGAAGAATGTGGTGTAAAAGGTCGCCTCAGTAGTACGGAAGACCTTGCCCAGACTGCCCATATAGGTCTGCCACTCCGGATATCCAAATGCAGTCACATTGGTCACCGCAAGGCTGTCTACGGCATGAGCGATCGGGGTGAGTGTATTGTTGGCAACCACTTTAGAGGCTGATGTGGGCACCACTACCGTACGTGGGTATCGCATGCTTATCGCTTGTACCTGTGCCGGAGTGCTCAGCTCGTGACTGCCCACTTCGCTGTAGGAGATGCCAGAGCTCGAGAGGCGCCCTTTGAGTATATTGATGAAGCCCTCCTTGTCACCGCTGTCGCTCGGATGGCGAACTAGGAGCACGTGATGATCGCGGTACTCTTGTGCAAACTTGTCCGACGCCACTCGGTAGAGGATCACATGGGGGGTATTGATCTGGTATATCTTATTATCCCTACGCTGTAGCTCGGGGTACTCGCGCGAGGTAAAGGGAATGATGTAGGCAGCGCCCTTATTGGCAGCTGCCGCTCCCAGCTGTAGCACCGACTCCTCGGATACACCTCCGAGGATGTAGTCTACCCGCTCCAGCTGATTGATGTATGCAATGCTCTTCTGTAGCTGACTGTCAGAGCAGTCGAGCGTATGTAGGTCTATATTGTGCCCCGACTGCTTTGCCTCGAGCAGAGCTACCAGCACTCCGCTGTAGTAATCAGCGAAGCGACGGCTCCCCGACTCGCTATCAAAAGGAAGTGCCAGTACCAGTGTAGTCCTGATGCGCGAAGCATCGGAGTAGGCCTTATTATTGGATAGTGTGACATCTGGTATCAGGATGGTGCTCCCCGCCTTGAGCCCACCACGTGCTTGAGGGTTGTAGGTAAAGAACTCCTCCTCTGTCCAGCCGGTGCTCCGCACGAGAGAGTATATGGTGGCTCCGGCAGGTACAGTCACTGCCTTTAGACCCACGAAGCCATCTTGTGGAGATAGGGGTGGTGGAGTATTTGTCGGCTGGGTACTAGCCACGGGTGCCTCTGCACTTGCTATAGTGCCCCCTGCAGGTATCTTCAGCACGATACCGGTGGCGAGCTCTGTCTCACTCTTTATCTGAGGGTTTGCCCTCATGATCTGATCTACCGATACCCCATACTGTCGAGCGATGGAGTAGAGGGTCTCACCGCGCTGTACCGCGTGGTAAGAGGGCTCCGCTGGTGCCATCGGGATCTTGATCTCCTGCCCTGGGCGTATGCCGTCGCGGGCAGTTGGATTGAGCTTCAATAGCTCCTCTACCGATACTCCATAGTCCTTACCGATGCGGTACATCGTCTCACCCGCCTTGACTACATGCACCTTTTGCTGGCTCTGAGCGAATGTCACTTCGCTCGAGAGTGGCGGGGTCAGGAGCAGGAGTAGGGAGAGCCTGAGCACCGAACTCCACTTATTTGTCATCTTATCTATCATCGTGTTCCTCTCGTTGTCCACTATTCCGATGCTACAAATATACTATTTTCTGGCAGGCTCTTGCCTACTTCTGGAGTGAGAGCTTGTACTTATAAAAATGCCACCTTCGGAGTTGTATAATAGGTAGAGGCTAACTTGGGGATGTGGGAGTTCCGAACTAAAAAAATCTAAGTTCCCAACTTCGGTGCATCTAAGACCGGAACTTCGACAGATCTAAGTTGGGAACTTAGATTTTTTTAGTTCGGGGCTCCGATCTTACCACCCTCGGATCCCGCACAGATACTAGTGGGTAGGTGAGGTCTCTATTTGCTCGGAGAAGGAGTCGCTTGTAGGGTGCAGCTGGTTTTCTTTTTGATAACAGCTTTGAGTCGGTTGTGTAGCTCATGGAAAAAGGGCAACTTTGTATAGAATATCAGGCACAGCCGTACCTAAGCGTGGCTGTGCTCCCCTTAACGACAAATGAGATATAAGCTATGAGATACAATACGAGAGGGTGGGGGCAACGGCTCCTACTGGGTCTACTGATGAGCTGCATGATACTACCGCAGGTGTGGGGTCAAAGTCCCAAACCGGAGGGTCAGAAGCAGCTCGACCTCAGTAGGGCTATCGAGGTCTACCGCTCTGTACTCACAGGTGCAGCGGGCTATTATGTAGATACATTTGACATCGAAAAGGTGTCGACACGGGGTATCCAATCGATGCTGTCGCAGCTGGACCCCTACACGGAGTATATCCCCGAGATGGCTAAGGATGACTTCGCCTTTATGACCACGGGCGAGTACGGTGGTATCGGTGCCTACATCCAGCAGGTCGATAGCATCGTATACGTGCAAATGCCGATGCCAGGGTCACCTGCGGAGAAGGCAGGACTTAAGATGGGCGATGCCTTCTTGGAGATCGACGGAGAGAGCGTAGTGCCTGGCACTCCCTCTAAGGTGAGTGGCAAGCTCAAGGGAGCTGTGGGTACTGATGTGAGAGCAAAGGTGCTGAAGCTGGGCGAGGACACCCCTACGGAGGTGGTGATCACGCGTGGCAATGTGGTGGTTGATCAGGTGCTCTACTCCGGTATGTATCAAGATAGTATCGGGTATGTGCGGCTCTCCTCCTTTACCGACAAGAGTGCGGAGGATGTGCGACGTGCCTACAAGAAGCTCGAGGAGACCGGGAGGATGAAGAGCTTTATCCTCGACCTTAGGAGCAACGGCGGCGGTGTGATGAATGGTGCGATAGATATCTTGAGCATGTTTGTGCCCAAAAATACAAAGGTGCTCTATACCGAGGGGCGCTTGCCGCAGACTTCACAGACCTACCTCACGACAGAGGAGCCACTCGACACGGAGATGCCAATGGTGGTGATGATCAATGGAAGCTCCGCCTCCGCAAGTGAGATCGTGGCTGGGGCGTTGCAAGACCTCGACCGCGCTGTACTCGTGGGGACCAAGAGCTTCGGTAAGGGTCTGGTGCAGAGCACACTCCCCGTGCCCTATGATGGTATACTCAAGGTGACCATCTCGCGCTATTACATACCGAGTGGTCGGTGCATCCAGCAGCTCGACTACAGCCACCGCAACCCCGATGGATCGGTGGCGAGTGTGCCGGATAGCCTTACTCAGATATTTTATACCGCATCGGGGCGTCCGGTGAGAGACGGGGGTGGCATTCGCCCAGATATAGAGGTCAAGGATGAGACACTCGGAGCCAGTGTGATACCGATGATGGCTGAGGGGCGGATCTTTCAGTTTTCCAATCAGCTCTTCCTTGAGCGTCCAAATGCGGACCAACTAAGTGACGTGGTAGTGACTGACGAGGACTTTGATCGATTTGTCGCCTTTCTGGAGGAGAAGGACTTTACCTACGGTGAGATGAGCCTCTCTGCTCTGGAGCAGCTGCGAGAGTTGGCGGAGTTTGAGGGTTACACGGAGCGTAGTGAGGAGGCATTCAAACAGCTAGAGGAGGCACTGACACCCGACTTAATGCGCGACGTCGCACCCCATAAGGAGCAGGTGAAGATGCTCTTGAAGGGCTTCCTCGCTGCCCATCACTTTGGTAATCCAGGTCAGTATGCGGTGAATCTGGAGACCGACCCGACGATGGCTGCGGCACTGGAGGTGCTGAGCGACCCAGCTAGATATCGAGAGATCCTCCAACCCTAAGAGAGAGTAGAGCAATGGCAAAGAGGAAATGGGGTGGGATGGTATTTTCTACCAATCCGGACTACCAAGCTGAGATAGAGCGACCTGAGTACGACGATCAGCCTACACTCCCCGAGGCAGATCAGCCACTGAGGATACAGCGCGATACCAAGCAGCGTAAGGGCAAGGTGGTGACGCTAGTGACCGGCTTTGTGGGGTCGGAGGAGGATCTGAAGGCGCTTGGGAAGCGACTCAAGGGTGCCTGTGGGGTCGGCGGCAGTGCGAAAGGGGGTGAGATCATAGTGCAGGGCGATCTGGTGGATCGTGTACATGAGCTATTGCTGGAATGGGGGTATCGGGGAAGTCGTAAGCGGGGAAGCGGTAATTGAGGGAGCGAGGATGAGTCTTACAATCTACAAGGCATCAGCAGGGAGTGGTAAGACCTACACGCTCACGCGTGAGTACTTGCGGTTGCTTCTGGCATCAGACCAGAAGGACTATTTTCGCCACATCCTGGTCGCGACCTTTACCAATAAGGCAACTAAGGAGCTCCGTGACCGTATCTTGCGAGAGCTGCACAACGCCTCGACCAATCCTGGGAGTGGGATGACCAAAGACTTTGGCGAGGAGCTAGGGATCTCTCATGATGAGTTGGCAGCACGTGCGAGAGCCGCTCTGGAGGCGATTCTGAACGATTACAGCGCCTTCAGAGTTCAGACGATTGACTCCTTTTTCCTAGAGGTGGTGCGGAGCTTTGCTCTTGAGCTAAGTGGCAGTGGCAACCATGTGACGGCAGACGTGGAGCTCAATCCTAGACTGCCGATAGAGCTATCGCTCGACCGCCTCCTATTGAAGATGTCTGCCGGCGAGGCGCTCTATAAGTGGATCGAAGCGCTACTTAAGGCGCAGGCTGAGGAGGAGGTTAACTTCAACGTCCATAGTGCAACGTCGGAGATAGCAGAGCAGTTCTTTTACGGCGTAGGTCGGAGGATCCTCGAGACAGACGCGCAGGACTATGATCTCTTGATTTCGGACTATCGGAAGCATCTCCTGGAGATCAGGGGGAAAGCCTATGAGAGGAGACAAAAGCATTTGAACGCTATAAGGCAGTGGTTAGATGCGGTCCGAGAGGTGGTGGAGAGGTATGACGTCGACCCCTTGAGTACAAGCTATAAGTTCCTCCCATCGGTGCTCACAGCAAGGGAGGAGGAGATCATGGAGAAGATTGTGAAGGAGAAGAGCCTGATCCATGGTACAGTGCGTAAGAAGATTCCTGAGGGGAAGATCAAGTTTGAGTGCCAAGCCCCTTTGGTGGAGGAGGCAAAGGAGGCACTATTGACTTGCCTGAGCGATCTGATAGAGGCGGAAGATAGCCACTACGAAGCTGTGAGAGACGAGCTTAGGATCATCTATACAATCGATAAGATACTCCTAAGGTACCTCGACCTGATACCCATACTCAGGGATCTCTGGGTCGAACTGAGGGAGTACCTCCATGAGGAGCGGATCTTGCTCATAGGGGAGATCAATGACCTGGTGAAGCAGGTGATCGGTGAGGATGACATCCCCTTTATGTACGAACGGATTGGAAGTCAGATACATCATTACTTGATCGACGAGTTTCAAGACACCAATCAAGTGCAGTGGGATAACCTACAGCCGCTTGTCGAGGAAGCCATGGGAGGCGGTGATGAGAGCTATCTCGTGGGCGACTTAAAGCAAAGTATCTACCGATGGAGAGGGGCTTCGAGCGAGATCATGGCTGGAGAGCTCAGCAAGCCGGGTACCATCGAGAAGACGCTCGAGACCAACTATCGCAGCTTGAAGAGTGTGGTGGAGTTTAACAACGACTTCTTCTCTGACATCTACGGATATTCGGATCTCTATGGTGTTAAAGATCAGGATGTAGCGAGTCATCAGGCGGTGTATGAGAGTGCCGAAGATGCGCACAACGTCAGGCAAGAGGTGGCTAGCGGTAACGAGGAGGGTGGATATGTGCGGATCGAGCTATACAAGGAGGATCGAGATGAGAAGGATAGCCAGATGCGCGAGATGCTGGAGTCGCTCCTCATCGAGTTGCAAGATAAGTGGAGCTATCGACCCGGTGACATCGCAATCTTAGTCCGCAAGGGGACGGAAGCGACAAAGGTAGCTAACCTACTCACGGAACTGCAACACCTCCACCCGGAAGAGGCAGGGAAGTTCGACTTTACATCCAGTGAAGCGCTCCTTGTGACCAACTCTCCGACCGTCCGACTTATCGTAGCTCTCTTCTTTTACTTTTCGAACTCGGGTGATCGTTTGTACGAGCAAAAGCTCAGCCTAGTGGCATGGCAACAGGGGTTGAGTGGCGAGACGCTGGAGGCGTTGATGGGCTATCGCTCCTCCGGAGATTCGATCTACGATGTCGCTCTCAAGGTAGTCCAGACGCTCGGAGAGCTACCGGACGAGGAGCTTCTATACATCAACTCCTTCCTTGACCTGCTGTACAGCTACTCCTCCCATGGCATTTGCACACATGGACAGTTCTGCAAATGGTGGCAAGAGAAGGGTCTCGATGCTAAGGTAGATATGGGTGAGGAGCAACAGAATAGGATCTCCATCCTCACGATACACTCATCTAAGGGGCTCGAATTTCCGGTTGTGGTGATGCCTTATACCGACTGGGAGATCTCGTCGAGTACCACCTCGGGGGTAGAGTTGATCGAGCTTGACGACCAGAGACGTGCGAGTAACGAGCTATTTGACACCGATCTCTCGCACCTCTTGATCCCCTCCTCAACCAAGAGAGAGAACATAGATTCGCTCCTCTCAGATGCGTACGAAGCCATCCGCGAGAAGGACTATTTCGATGACCTTAACCTGCTCTACGTCGCCTTTACTAGGGCAAGTGAGCAGCTCTATGTGTACGCTAAAGAGAAGCCCGACAGTGGAATTAGGAGATATGTGTCATCGGTGATCCAGCAGAGGCTTGCTGCACCAGGAGGCAGCGTCAATATCTATGAAAGAGGCAAGCCACATACGATGGTAGGCCCCTCTAAGGTCGGGGCTTTAGCGTCCTCCGGTGCCCATGTAAAGCTCACCCAGATCGCAGCCACGCCACAGTACGATGGGCTCGAACTGACTGATTTACAGAAGGAAGAGTGGGAGACAGATGAGATGGCGCTTGGCACGACACTCCATGCTCTGTTGGCGACGACCTACAGGCGAGATGACTTTGCCATGGCTCTCAAGGCTACCTCACTGCTATCTGAGGAGGAGAAAGAGCAGTGGCGGAGCAACTTTGAGCTCGCCTTCGCTGATCCTAGGGTGGCAGATTGGTTCGACCCCGACCGCAACCTCATCTTGATGGAGCAGGACATCGTGGAGCGCGGAGCCCATCAAAGACGCCCCGACAGGCTAGTGATCAATAGGGAGAGTGGCGAGGTGAGCATCATCGACTACAAGTTTGGAGCCCCCCAGCCAGGCTATCAGACGCAGGTGAAAGGCTACATGAAGCTGCTCCACTTGGCTGGTTATGAAAAGGTTAAAGGATATCTATGGTATCAGATGAAGGATATAGAGGAGGTGCAACTATGAAGAGAGCACTACTAGGCATGACGCTCACGGAGCTACAAGATGTGGCTCAGGAGCTCGGACAACCCAAGTATAGAGCACAGCAGATAGCGGAGTGGCTCTACCAGAAGGGGGCAGCATCGTTTGAGGAGATGACCAACCTCTCCAAGGCGATGCGCGAACAACTCTCCGAGCGGTATGAAGTAGGCAGGCACGCCCCTGCCGTCACGCAGGTCTCAAAGGATGGAACTGAGAAGTACCTCTTTCCGCTCCACGCCAATCCCAACCTGAAGTACGAGACCGTCTACATACCGGATGGCAAGCGTGCTACCCTCTGTGTCAGCAGTCAGGTGGGTTGTAAGATGAATTGTAGCTTCTGCGCTACAGGCAAGATGGGCTTCCAGACCCAGCTCTCTGCCACAGACATCATCAATCAAATGCTGAGCGTACCTCATAGCGACCTGCTCACCAATGTGGTCTTTATGGGCATGGGAGAACCACTCGACAACTATGAAGAGGTGGCACGTGCACTAGAGATCATGACTGCATCTTACGGCTTTGCTTGGAGCCCTCGACGTATCACTGTCAGCACGATAGCACCGAAGCGGGGGCTCCTCAGACTTTTGGAGGAGCAGGAAGTCCACGTGGCAGTCAGTCTGCACAGCCCTTTTAGTGAGGAGCGACTCTCCCTCATGCCGGTGGAGCAGGCGTTCCCTATCGAGGAGGTGCTCGATACACTTGGCAGGTACGACTTCTCCGGTCAGCGACGCCTCTCCTTTGAGTACATCCTGCTGGATGGAGTGAATGACAGCCCGCGCCATGCTGAGGCACTGGTGCGACTGCTCAAGCCACTCGACTGTCGGGTCAATCTGATCCCCTACCACGCCATACCCGACATCCCGCTCCGTCCCTCTCCCAAGGAGCAGATAGAGAGGTTCGAAGAATATCTGACCAGCCGTGGCATCCGAGCCACCACACGACGCTCTCGGGGGCAAGACATCTTCGCCGCTTGCGGTATGTTGTCTACCATTCAGGGTAAGTAGCTAGCGGTAAGAGCGTTGAGACAGACTAGGGTACGAGAAGTCAAGAACCTCACAGAAGGACCCATCTCAAAGCCACTCACGCAGTTGGCTTTGCCCATCTTGGGCACCTCCTTTGTGCAGATGCTATACAGCTTTGTAGACATGGCATGGCTCGGCAGACTGGGGAGCGAAGCGGTCGCCGCTACCGGTGCGGCATCGGTCTTTGTCTGGATCGCCCAATCCCTCTCCTTGGTCAATAAAGTAGGCTGTGAAGTGAGTGTCGCCCATGCCATAGGGCGAGGAGAGCAGAAGGAGGGTGCCACCTACTCAGGCCATGGTACCACACTGGGGCTCTTGATGGGTAGTGCTCTCATGCTTCTGTACCTGCTACTGGCAGGCCCCTTACTCGGCTTTTACCAGCTCGAGCCCCACATCCACGACATGAGTGTGGAGTATCTGAGGATCGTGTCGCTTGGGCTCCCGCTGCTCTTTATGTTGGTAGCCTTCTCCGGCACATACAACGCCACCGGACATAGCAAGGTCCCCTTTACCATCAGCACCATATCGCTGATGCTCAATATCATCCTCGACCCCATCTTTATCTTTGTCCTAGATCTCGGAGTACGGGGTGCCGCTCTCGCCACCGTCATAGCCCAAGTGGTGGGCATCCTCCTCTTTCTCTGGCAGATGCTCTACTGCGACCAACTGCTGGGAGGGGTGAGAGTGATCCAGCGACTTAGGCGGGCTTACGTGCTGCCGATCTTGCGAGTTGGCGGCCCTGTAGCACTGATGAATAGCCTCTTTGCCTTTATCAACATGAGCCTCGGACGCTTCGCCTCTCAGTATGGCGGGCATATCGGTGTGCTCTCGCTGACGACCGGAGGGCAGATGGAGGGCGTCTGCTGGAATACTGCACAGGGGTTCTCTACAGCGCTCAGCTCCTTTGTGTCACAAAACTATGGAGCGGGCAAGCTAGACCGAGCGAAGCAAGCCTTTGGCTTCACGCTTCGCCTAGCTCTGTCGGTCGGGATAGCTGGTTTTTTCCTCTTTTACTTCGGAGGGGAGAGGCTCTTCTCTATCATTGTGCCCGAGCCGGAGGCGTATGTGGCGGGTGCGCATTACCTGCGTATCCAGGCGCTGGCACAGCTCTTCAGTATGCTTGAGATCACATGCCAGGGCTTCTTTTATGGCATTCGCCGGAGCCTACCTCCTGCACTGATCAGTATGGGAGGTAATCTCCTCCGCATACCGCTAGCGATCTTCCTGATGCCCTACTTCGGTAGTATCAGCACCCTCTGGTGGATCATTGCTGGCTCCTCTATGCTCAAAGGGCTCCTCGCAGGTGCCTGGTATCTGGTAGAGCAAAGGCGACTATCCTGCGCCCTCGCATAAGAGTGCAAGAGACAACGGAGCCAGCTCTCACGGGCTAACCCTCGTTGGTCCTTTGCGGATATAGTAGTGGGTGGCTTGCTCCGACTCCTAGCAGAGAGAGATACGACAGCTGCGACCCTCACCCTCAAAGCATAGCTTGCCCTCCTTGGCGAGCCAACCTAGAGCGTAGTATACATCGCGCTCGGTGGATAGACCACTCTTCTCCTTTATCTCCTTGACCGTAAGTCCCTTCTTACTTGCATTGAGTACCTGCCACACTAGTCCGGCATTTGTTCCAATCTGATCAATCATAACTTCAATCTTTTTCTTAAAGTATTGTTCATCTCAAGGTGTAACCCTTAAGTACCACAATTTTACCAAAAAATAACGTCTCTGCCATAAGGAAGCCCCTGCGAAGTCATCGGAAGAGGCTGAGACTTGTATATGAAGTGCGCTCTGTTTGCGCTTTATATATTTGGGATGTGCGAGCTTGTATAAGTGGTGTATCGCAACCCGGAAAAATCCAAGATCGGAACTTCGGCTAATCGGAGTTGGGAACTTAGAGTTGTCTAAGTTGGGAACTTCGATACATCTAAGTTGGGAACTTAGATTTTTTAAGTTCCGGAGCTTCGCTCAGCCCTACTTCGGATGCCGCATGATTAGCCGACCCTTCGAGGGTGTGCTGGAGTTGCGTATTCTTAATGCCTTAATACGAAATATGATACTGTTTTCTCCCCAAAGAAAATAAGAAAGTCCGAGGAGTCAGACACCCTGACTCCTCGGACTTGGTCATATCTGCAGCTTAGAGCCGCGATGGGGGCTTATGCCTCCTTAGGTGCATGCTTCAGCACGTCGAGGAGATGCTTCCACCAGAGCTCGACGGTGTGGAGATCCAGACGCTCATTGGGCGAGTGTACATCGCGCATGGTCGGACCAAAGGAGATCATATCGAGATAGGGGTATTTCTCCTTGAAGAGACCGCACTCTAGACCAGCGTGGATAGCCAGTATCTTTGGCTCCTTGTTGAATAGTCTCTCGTAGCTCTCCTTGGCTATCTTCAGGATCTCGGAGTCAGTATTGGGCTGCCAGCCTGGGTAGCCGTCGCGCTCGTAGACAAAGGCTCCAGCGTTGGTAAAGGTGGCTTCGACCATATTGGCAGCCATCTCGATGAGGGAGTCGGTGGAGCTCCGCTGGCTGGTCTCTACAAAGATCACCTCTTCGCCCTCCTTATTGTGCATCTTTACCGAAGCGAGGTTATTAGAGGTCTCTACTAGGTTCTCAATCGTATGGCTCATGCCTAGTACGCCGTGCGGGCAGGCTATGAGGGCGTTGATGAGTCGGGCTGTCGTCTCGTCGTCGATGGTAAACTCCGGCTTCTGCGTGGAGCTAACCGTGATCTTGACATCTGGGTCGACGGCGTGGAGCTCGTTTTGAACTTCTGCGCTAAACTGATTGACAAACACTGCGACATCCTCCTTGTCGTTTGGGTCGATGCCGATGATGGCGTGTGCCTCTCGTGCTATGGCATTGTGGAGGTTGCCACCGTCGATACTTGCGAGGATAAATGGCACCTCAGCGTCGAGCTGGTAGAGCGTGCGCGCTAGGATCTTAACCGCATTGCCAAGCCCTACGTGTATGTCGCCACCGGAGTGCCCGCCACGGAGCCCCTTGACTGTGATCTCGAGGTAGAGGAGATGGGGGTCGGCGTAGGTCTTGTCGTAATAAAACTCTGCCATCGTGCCACGACCACCTGAGCAGCCTATAAAGAGCTCGCCCTCGTCCTCGCTGTCGAGATTGAGCAGGATCTTGCTGTCGAAAAAGCCTGACTCCAGTGCCATCGCGCCGGTGAGTCCGGTCTCCTCATCAACGGTGAAGAGACACTCGATGGGCCCGTGCTCTATGTCGTCGGAGGCGAGGATTGCTAGCTGGGTAGCGACACCTATACCATTGTCAGCGCCAAGAGTGGTGCCCTCAGCCATGAGCCATCCGTCTACCACTTTGGTCTTGATGGCATCGTTGTCGAAGTCAAAGTCAACGTCGTTATTCTTCTCAGCCACCATATCCATGTGGCTCTGCATGACGATGCTCTTGCGATCTTCGTATCCTGGAGTAGCCGGCTTTGAGATGAGGATATTGCCTACAGCGTCTTTCTTAAATGGGAGATTGTGCTCCTTGGCGAAGTTTTCGATGTAAGCGATGATCTTCTCCTCCTTCTTTGAGGGGCGTGGTACCTTGGTGATCTCGTCGAAGTACTTGAAAAGTATCTTAGGCTCGTGATTGATCATAAATTTCTTTCTCTTTAGGTTTGAAAATTCTGCATTCTACTAGTAAAGATACCATTTTTTGCCTTTAACCACTGAGGTTACTGCCAATTTGTCGCTCAAAGCACCGGCAATGATTATCAATACAACACGGATCTCTATTATTTTGCCTACCTTTGTACGGAATAACTGAGATGCAACTTGTAATAATAGAATAAGGATAATAATAAAAAAAGATATGGATAAGATAAGTTATGCCCTAGGGCTTAGCATTGGTAATAACTTCATCTCTAGTGGGATCAAAGAGCTGAACGCCAGGGACTTCTTGAAGGGTCTGGAGGATGTGCTTAATGAGCAACAGCCTGCCATCTCTTACGACGAGGCGAAGCAGGTGATCAATGAATACTTCCAGAAGCTACAGGAGGAGAGGTTTGAGAATAACAAGGCAGCGGGGGCTGAGTTTCAGCTCGTCAACGGGCATCGTGAGGATGTGACGACGCTCGACTCCGGTGTGCAGTACCAAGTACTAAAGAAGGGCAGCGGCGAGGTGTCGCCTAAGCTGACCGACAAGGTTACATGTCACTACCATGGTACCCTCATCAATGGTACGGTCTTTGACAGCTCTGTGGAGAGGGGAGAACCGGCATCTTTCCCTGTCAATGGTGTGATCCAAGGCTGGCAGGAGGTGCTACAAATGATGGTCGTAGGTGATAAGTGGAGGGTGACGATACCCTACCAGCACGCATACGGAGCGCATGGCGCCGGGCAAGCAATTGAGCCTTACAGCACGCTTATATTTGACATCGAACTGCTAGGCATCGAAGGATAAAGAAATAAGCACAGTAATAACAATAAATTTTTTATACACTATGAAGAAAGTAATACTTTCAATCGCAGCAGTCCTGACATTCGGACTAATGGCTACCTCTTGTGGAGGTGGAGTAACAGGTGGTAAGGTATCCCTTAAGACAGCAGCCGATAGTGCAGCCTATGCCAATGGTATCCTAACCGGAGAGGGCATGGGTATGCAGCTTAAGAATCTGCCTGGTCCGGAGCTGGATGTAGACATACTGCTCAATGGTATAGCTAAGGGCTTGAAGGGTGAGAAGACCCAAATGACCATGGAGGAAGCTCAGATGTTCTTGCAAGATTACTTCCCACGCGTCGTGGAGGAAGCTAAGGCAATGAACAAGGAAGAGGGAGAGAAATTTCTAGCTGAGAACGCTAAGAAAGAGGGCGTAGTTACCACTGAGAGCGGTCTCCAATACAAGGTCACGGAGATGGGAGATGGCATCAAGGCGACCTCCGTACAGGATACCGTGGTGATCCACTATACAGGTACGCTCCTTGATGGTACCAAGTTCGACTCCTCTCATGATCGCAACGAGCCTGCAACGTTTGCCCTAGAGCATGTGATCAAGGGATGGCAGGAAGGTGTACTTCTCTTCCCAGCTGGGTCAAAGTTTACCCTCTGGATCCCTTCAGAGTTGGCGTATGGCGAGTATGGCGCAGGTGGGAGCATCGAGCCAAATAGCACCATAGTCTTTGACTGCGAGCTACTTGAGGTCCGTCCTTACGTGCCTGCAGAGTAAGTACAAGTAAGCCCCCAACCCAGCTCTCCGCTGGTTGCAACTCCGCTCTCTGCGGGTAGTTACTCAGCTTTCTGCGGGTTTCAACTCCGTTCTTTACGAGTTGTAACCCAACTCTCCGCGGGTTGCAACTTAGCGCATTGCGAGTTGTAGTGTAGTGAGGGGCGAATTGGCTATAAAAGAGATGTCCCATCCGGTGTGAGCAGTGACTCAGCCGGATGGGACATCTCTTTTCTACTTGAGCTTCGGGGCTCCCGAGTTAGTGTGCCTCGATGCACTCAGTAGGACATACCTCTGCACAAGCACCGCAATCGATGCAAAGATCAGGGTCAATAGAGTAGATCTCGCCCTCGGAGATAGCTTCTACCGGACACTCATCTATGCAGGTGCCACAAGCGATGCATTCGTCAGTAATTACATGTGCCATAGCTTTGTATTATCTAAGTTGATGAATTGTGATGTCGGAGCTTAAAGACCTGCGACTCTTGAGGTAAATTCGTGCGACAAGTATCTCAGGTAGATCTGAGTTCCCACATCTCTCCCGGCAAAGATACTGAAAAAGCGGGGAGTGTACTAGCGTAGTTGGTACCGATATGTGATGTATCCCTCTTGGTTGAGCGAAGTATCGACGGCATTGAAGCGCGTCTGCGCTGCGGCTTTGAGGGCACTACTTTGCATCTGATAGTCATCTATCGTGGTGCCAGGTGCTATGGCAGTGCGGATCACCTTGCCTGTCGGGTCAACTGTGATCTTGATGCGAATGGTACCCTCTACCTGAGCATTGTAGCTCGGGCGTGGCAGTCCGCCACCCATGATAGAGCGTCCTCCGAGGTCGTAACTTCCGAAGCCACCCACACCTGTGTTGGCCCCTCCGTTTGGCACATTGCCCTCTGTGGAGCCCTCTTTGCCCACTGTCGGAGCCTCTGGGGTGCTACCTGCTCCGCCTTGCTCCTCCTTTGCGGCGTTGCCGAATGCCCCCGAGACGGCTTTTGAGATCTGGTCTCGCTTGCGCTTTGCCTCCTCTTCGGCTGCTCTCCGGCGTTGCTCTTCGCGCTGTGCAGCTTCCCGTCTGCGCTGTGCTTCCACTTCTTCTGGCGTGGGGTGATTATCCGGTGGTGTCTCTATCGAAGGTGCTTCTGGGCTCTCCTGAGTTAGAAGTGTCTCCTCTGCCGGTTGCTCCTCTAGCACTGGCGGAGCTGCGTCTGCATCGGGCTCAAAGACCCCTTGTGCGGGATCGCCAGATGCAAACTCGACGTCGCCGATATTCACAAGGATCCCTCCTCGCTCATGCAACTGAGCTGGCGAGAGCACGATGAAGAGTATCAGCACTATCAGTCCGGCGTGGATTGCTAGTGCTATCAGGAGGGCGATGAGGTCGTTCTTATTCCACTTCTTTCCCCACATAGAGCATTATTTCCTATCCATTGGGCGCGTAGCGAGCACCATCTGGTAGTTATTCTCCACTGCGATGTTGAGCATCTGCACCACCTCACGGTAGGGCACCTCCTCATCGGCATAGAGTGCGACAAACATCTCAGGGATCTCTTCGATTGTCTCCTGTAAGAAAGGAGCGATCTCGTCAAAGGCGATCGGCTGATCCTCATCATTGCCGATGGCGACATAGTAGTTGAGGTCTTTATCGATCGTAATGCGAGTCATCGGGCGTGCCACTGTCTGCTCGGAGGACTGTGGCAGGGTCACCTTCATCGCGCTAGTCACCACGAGGGTACTTGTGACCATAAAGAAGATAAGTAGCAGGAAGACCACGTCCGTCATCGAGGACATGCTAAAGGTCTCCATCGCTTTGCTCTTTCGCTTTAGCTTCATAGGCTTTTATCTCACTTTGAGGTCGGCTCGTAGAGGAGGTCCATAAACTCTAGTGCGTCGGACTCAGCTTTGTTGATCAGTGTCTCGATCTGCGAGGTGAGGTAGTTGTAGGCAAAGAGCGCCAAGATACCCACCACCAGACCGCCGACAGTGGTCACGAGTGCCTCGTAGATACCGGAGGAGAGCAGTGCGACATCTATATTGGCACCTGCCGATGCCATGTCATAGAAAGCCCGTATCATACCGGTCACCGTGCCGAGAAATCCGATCATCGGTGCACCCGAAGCTATGGTCGCCATCGCTGGTAGCCCACGCTCGAGCTTTGCAACCTCGATGTTTCCTACATTTTCTATCGCTGCGGAGATGTCACTCACGGGGCGTCCAAGGCGCTGAATACCCTTCTCGATCATTCGTGCGCCGATGGTCTTGTTGTTGGCAGATAGATCGAGTGCCGACTGTCGCTTGCCCTCACGTATGTAGTCCCTGATCTTATGGAGGAAGTCAGGATCGGTCTTGCCTACTTGCCTGAAGAGTAGAAGCCGCTCGACAAATATATAGCAAGCAAAGAGCGAGAGTATCAGGAGGACCACCATGATCCAGCCTCCTTTGAGCGCAAGATCCCATATGGTCATTGAGGGTGCTATCTCTGCAACTCCTACGGGTGAGAGCTCCGGCATCGCTGACGCGGCACCGGCAAGTGTGTCAGTAGTAATTTGTAGTAACATACTTTCTGTATCAGTCTGTTATGGAGAGTGTCTTTAATATTTACTTTGATCGTACATCGAGGGCGGCGAGATACCTGTGTACGGTCTCCTCTAGTCCTAGGTAGAGGGCGTCGCAGATGAGTGCGTGCCCGATGGATACTTCGTCTATGGTGGGGATGTGATATGAGAGGAATGGCAAGTTGTCTAGGTCTAGGTCGTGCCCAGCATTGACACCCAGCCCTATCTCATGAGCGTATCGCTCTGCTTTGATGAGCGGCTTGATGGCTGCCTCGCGATCCTTCTTGTAGTCAATGGCGTAGGGACCCGTGCGGAGCTCTACCCGGTCAGCGCCTACTTCTCGGCTGGCACGTATGTCGTCGAGTACCTCCGGCTCGATGAAGATTGAAGTGCGGATGCCGTGGCTCTTGAAGTGCTGGAGGATCTTGCGGAGAAAGTCGAAGTGCTCCCTCACCCGCCATCCGGCATTGCTGGTGATCACATCGGGAGCATCTGGCACGAGGGTCACCTGTTCGGGCTTGACGTCAGTCACAAGATCGATAAACGCCTCTGAGGGGTAGCCCTCGATGTTAAACTCAGTCTCCACTACCGGTCGTAGATCATAGACATCTCTGTAGCGGATATGGCGCTCATCGGGCCTTGGGTGTACGGTGATCCCATTTGCCCCAAATCGTTGGACATCCTTTGCCACCTCTACCACATCGGGGTTATTCTCTCCGCGCGCATTGCGTAGGGTGGCAATCTTATTGATGTTTACACTTAGCTTTGTCATCTCTGATTGCCCTTTTCCTTTTGTTTCCAAACTCAAAGATACCCCTTTTTGTACCGATTTTCAATAGTGTGCCCTGTGGTCGAAGATTCAAGCCCCCTCATAGCCACTATTTTGCTTGGTTGTAAAAATATGCCCCATCCACTTTGCAAAAAGTTGACCTCGCTACGGCGTGAAGTTGGAGATGGGAACTTCGGAAAATCTGAGTTGGGAACTTAGAGTTGTCTAAGTTGGGAACTTCGATACATCTAAGTTGGGAACTTAGAATTTTTAAGTTCGGAGCTTAGCTTCTACCTACTCTAGGTCTAGTGGGGTGCGACGTCCGACCTCCGTCGGAATCGAAATAAGAGAGCCCCGTGCCTAGGGTCGCTAGGTACGGGGCTCCGGGGTTTAGGTTGTATCAACCTCTTAGGGTACGAGTGTCAACTCGTCGATGAGGTTGTCGGCCTTGCCCCAGTTGTGGATCGCCCAGAGCACGGCACGTATGTCTACGTTGATACAGCGCTGGAGGTTGGGCTCAAACTCAATGTCGCCACTCATTGCCTCCCAGTTGCCGTCGAAGGCGAGTCCGATCAGGTTGCCATCGCCATTGAATACCGGGCTGCCTGAGTTGCCACCAGTGATGTCGTTGTTGGAGATGAAGCAGATGTGTAGCTTGCCATCTTCGTCGGCGTAGTCTCCGAAGTCTTTATCCCTCAGCATCTTGAGTATCTCGGGCTGTACGGTGAACTCGTGTGAGGTCGGGTCTTGCTTCTCTAGGATACCGTCTTCTGTGGTATAGTAGTCGTACCATGCAGCGTCAAAGGGCTTGTAACCCCCTACACTACCGTAGCTGAGGCGCATTGTGAAATTAGCATCGCTCGGGAGATAAGTGGGTGACATCTCTTGAAGTCCGGCAAAGAAGAGCCTGCGTGCATCGTAGTAGTCGAAGGTATAGCCATTTGCCTTTTGCCAGATCTCTCCGATCCTCTTCTGGAAGCTACGGACTAGGATCACCGCGGGATCGCTGTCGTGTGCAGCGCTAAAGGTCTTGTAGTTCTTGAGTGCTTCGAGGATCCGGTGCTTCTGTACGACGACCGAATTGTTGTACACATACTCTGCATAGCGCTCGTAGTTGCCTGCAAACTTCTCGTCGATCTCGGTGTAGATGTCGGGCAGGTGTTCGGGTGCTACATGCTCCTTCACCACGCGCAGCATAGCCGGTAGTGTCGCTTTTGCCACCTCTGGGCTGAAGTCTTTGTAGAGTACCTCTGCATCAAAGGCGTCGATGTCTGACGATGGCATGGCAGTGAGAGGTCTTAGCTCGATGCCATTGAGTGCCTCGGTGAGGATCATTGCGTCGTGCTCAAGTGGTCCACTTGCCTTTAGGCTCGACTCTAGTCGGGATAGGACTGCACCGTACTTCGCTTGGCGAGCAGGATCTTGTGCCACCCACTCGGCAAACTGTCTCTCGATCTCTTGCTTCTTGCCTACCACATTGAGCTTGCGGAGACCTCGGTTCATGCCTATGGAGTTTTTCCAGTAGTTGGAGCTACCTGCATACTTAGAAGCGTACTGTATGCGTGTGGCTTGGTCGGCCTGCATGTGCTGCTGCCAGATCTCTTGCTTGATACCGCGGACCAAGATACGTGGCTCATTTTGGTTTTCCATACGGTTGATCACACCCCAAGAGCTGAGGTAGCGGTCTGTAGAGCCAGGGAAGCCGATGGTCATGGAGTAGTCACCCTCCTTGACCCCGCTTGTAGAGACCTTGGCGACATAGCGCGGCTTGTAGGGCTTATTGTTGGCAGAGTAGTCGGCCGGCTTATTGTTCGCGTCGGCATAGACACGGAAGACTGAGAAGTCGTTGGTATGGCGTGGCCACATCCAATTGTCGGTGTCGGCACCAAACTTACCGAGAGATGTGGGCGGTGCAAAGGCAAGGCGGACGTCGGTGAAGACGTCATAAATCACTAGGAAGTAGGCGTTATTCTCATAAAAAGGATAGACATCCGCCTCGGTGTGGTCCATCTCTGCATAAGGCTTAGCTATCTGCTCCATGGTCTCCTGGATCGCTCTGTACCGCGCCATAGGATCGGCGTCGTGCATGTCTGCCACCGAGGCTAGTACCTGTGCGGTGACATCTACAAACTCCCTGAGGTAGCGCACAGAAAGCCCTGGGACGGGTAGCTCTTCGCTCTTCTGGTGCGATACGAAGCCATCTCTCAGGTAGTCATGCTCTACACTACTTAGCTTTTGGATCGACCCGTAGCCGCAGTGGTGGTTGGTGAAGATGAGTCCCTCCTGAGAGACAGTGATACCTGTACATCCATTGCCAAAGATGACGACGGCATCCGAGAGGGCATCACCATTGGGGTTATACAGGTCGTCGGCATCGAGCTTGAGCCCTAGCTCTTTCATCCGATCCATATTTTCCTGGCGGAGTGCTGCAATGAGATACATGCCCTTATCGGCATGTACTACCGGTGCTGCTATGAGCAGGGTCAAGAGCAGCAGGAGTGCTTTCTTTGTCTTCATTTGATCTATATTAGTCTGTTTGTTAATGGTTTACTGTCTACAAAGCTAATGATTCTCTCTTATTTCTTTGTCATCTGCTTGTAGGACTTGCCCGATCTTCCTTATCTATTGGGAGTCACCTCGATGCGCTCCTCCTGCCCATCTCCGTAGCGGACGAGTAGGGTAAAGGGGACATTGCTCTTGACCGTGACACGTGGCTTCTGTGCAGTGCTCTTGCGTGCGTCGCAGTGGAGATCGATCATGCCATCAGGACCAAATGGATAGCGGTCTATACCGTGTGCCTCAGTCTGATGGAGGTCCCAGACGATGGTCTTCTCGACATAGTCGGCGCGGATGCCGATCATATACTCGATGAGGAGCGCTATCGGTGCGAGCCCACCCCAGCCTACGAAGTCCTCTCGTGCCATGAAGCCCGGCTCTATCGTCTCAGGGGCATAGTACTCGTAGAAGGTGCCGCTGCGCTTATATACCTCCATCACAGCTTGGTAGTGCCGAGCTGCGATCTGGTAGGCTAGGGTGTGGTATCCCTTCTTAGTCAGACCATTGATGACCATATAATTGGTGCTGGGCCATACGCCACCCTGCCAGTACCTGCCATTGGGTCGGTACTTAGGGTTGTCTGCAGAGAGGGAGGGGACTGGGTGAGGGCGGGCAAACTCGCTCTCATCCTCGAGGTGCGCCACAAGTCGGTCGAGCTCTGCCTCCTCGAGTACATCGGTGTGCAGTGCCCAGAAGGCGCCTATCCCCTTGGTCTCGCATAGAGTGTCATCGCGGTATTGATCGTAGAGAAATCCGGTGGAGTTGTCCCATAGATTTTCCCGAATATACTTCGTCAGCGCTAGAGCTTCGGTCTCGTAGTCCTCGATCTCTTGCCATCGCTCAGTGTAAAAGCCCATCTCGAGTAGTTGGTAGGCGGTCATGATCTGCTGGAGGTTGGTATCGAGCCAGATCATGTGCCCATGCGAGAAGATAGGGCTATAGTGCTCTTGGACGCGTGGCATATTATCCATGCCGGTGCCCCATCCACTGCTCCAGTAGGTGCCATTGCGCCAAGTGCGATTGTCCCTGAGCCACTCGTAGTAGCCACATAGCACTGGGAAGATGCGGTGTAGGCGGTCGAGGTCGCCATACTGGTGGTAGTAGATCATCTCGCACCAGGGGATCAGGTTGGGCCCAGTGGAGGTGGGATCGTACCGCTCAAAGCAGTCGGCGCCGTCTGCCCTTATCTCTCTGCAGATAAAGCCATCGGGGTGCTGCTTGGCGTAGAAGTTATCTAGGGTGTTCTGAAATGGGAAGAACCGTGCACCGTAGCGGGCAAACATGAGGATGAAAGCGTCATCCCACATGAAGAGATTGCCATTGTAGGCGGTGTCGATATAGGTAGCGACGAAGCCGGAGTTGGGCTCTGGCTGGCGGATGTTCCTAATCGCGATCCTCCAGGCATCCCAGTACATTTTGATCGCATCTTCGTGCCCATCCCAGTGGGGACTGGGAAGGATCTGTTGTGCCTCTTCGAAGGTACCGGGATGAGTGATCTGTGGCTTGATGGTGCGATATTGGTTCTCCGTGACAAATACGTTCTTTACGTAAGTGTTTTTGTATGGGAGCTTGTATATCGAGTCGTTGCCAGAGGAGACCTGCCCCAGAGCGGAGATGCTGAGGGTCAGAGTAGCGAGGAGGAGTAGCTGTGTTATTCTATTCATCTCACTTTATGATCTAGGTCATTTCGATGGCACATACAGTATCTCTGCAGGGAGAGGCTGGCGCTTGATCGTCTTGCTAGCGTAGCCTACCTCCAGCTCCTGCCCCATGTAGTCCTCGTAGTAATCGATACGAAGCCGATGGAGTCCTGCCTCTAGAGCCACTTCGCCCTCCCGTAGTCGAGCACTGTGACCTCCGTCGTTGTCGACCACTTTCTGCCCATCTATGTAGAGGACAGAGCCGTCGTCGGAGTAGGTGTAGAAGCGGTAGAGCCCTCGCACGGGTATCATGATGAGCGACTCGAAGATGTATGCAAAGTGATCCTCCTGTGTAGCTCCTTTGATGCTGGGATAGAGCATTTTACCCTCATTGACCGGAGTGCTGTTGTGGATTTGACTGGTCTCCTTGAACTCTCTCGTGTAGTATCGGTACGCTACACCCCGATCTCCAGCTTCTACCCCTTGGAGAGCAGGGAGATATGAGGCTTGTCTCTCTTGGTCGGAGTTGAAACCCGATGGGTAGTAGTATACACCATGGCGACCCTCGGCAGGGGTGTGAACCCAAGTGTCAAACCGGTCTTCGCCCTCATGGAGTAGGAAGATACGTCCACCCCGAGTGCTCTGTCCGTAGGCGTGCACTCCGGTGATCCTGCCGTATCCTAGCGCTATCCCGTTGTAGATCCCTACAGCGTCGTTCTCATGGTCATGCCCGCAAAAGGCACCCATCACGCCACCCATCTCTAGCATAGTACTAAAGAGGCCGCTATTGATACGTGGGGCGGAGACCCCTTCTCTCGCATGTCCGTAGATCCCCTCTCCATCTCCGAGAAAGGCAAACTCCGGCGTGGGGATGTGAAAGAAGAGTATCGAAGGAGGCGGAGTGCCACCTGACTCGGCTACGGCATGGCTGTGCGTCTCCCTTAACCACGCTATCTGGTCGAAGTGAATGATATCGTAGTGGCTGACAAATTGGTTCTCATAGTATTGGTTGGAGTCTAGGAGATACAGTAGTGCTGCGGTGTTGCTTCCCTTTGAGCTCAGTATCTGTAGCTTCTGATTGCCATGTCCGTGGATCGTCTCTTCACCTCTGATACTCAGGGAGTAGGGAGCTCCGACCACCAGATCATAGATGGAGTCTTTCGTGATCACCTCAGCATCGTGGTTGCCCAGTACGATAGCATAAGGGATCTTCTCTTCGGAGAAAAAGTCGGTAATCATTCGCCATCCCTCTACCGCAGGTCGGGCTACGACGATGTCTCCTGTGAGCATCACGAAGTCGGGACGTTCGGCACGAATCACCTGCCGCATGGTATTGAAGTTCTCCTCGGTATTGGGTGACTTAACATCGATGTGCAGGTCTGTGAATTGGGCGATCTTGAAAGTGCCATCTGCACGAAACCGTAGCTCGCTCTCTTGTGCCATGGCACCGAGGAGTGGGAGAGCTAGGAGTAATAAAAGAGGGTAAAGTCGTTTCATCATACTATTTCAGTCAATATTATGCTCAAGTTTAGTTGGAACAATGCTCAGAGAGACCTAGCAGTCGCATGATTTTGCGATAGATCTCTGTATTGTGGTAGATGCCAGTGAAATACTCCGCAGCTGGACCATAGAGGTAAGCCGGTACGATGGTACCGCTGTGGCTACCTGTAGAGAAGTGCCCTTGCACCTCCCCACGCTCCAGATCTCCGCCTACAAGTGTGAGCCCCCCTGTCTCGTGATCCGCTAGGACGATGACGAGTGTCTCACCGTCTTGCTCTGCCCACTTCATCACCTCGCCTACCGTGCGGTCGAAGTCTGCGGTCTCTTGCATCAGTAGGTCAAGGTCATTGGTGTGCCCATAGTCATCGAGCTGCGAGCCCTCGATCATCAAGAAGAAACCCTCCGGAGAGTGCTTCTGCAGATGGTTGAGAGCCAGTACGGCAGCATCGGGTAGCAAGTCGCCGCGCTCTAGAGGTTCGGGCACGTCCTTTTCTGCATAGACGCATAGCGACTTCTCAGTGGCATCATCGCCCAGCGCGGCAAACTCCTCCAGGCTACGTGTCACCCGATAGCCTGCCTGCTCCATCTCCATGAAGATGTCGCGCCCGTCCGGACGCTTCTCAAAGGCATGTGCACCGCCGCCCATGATGAGGTCGCAGTTGCTCTCGGGAAACTGTGCAATGATCTCATAGAGCGCATCCCTATCCTTGTTGTGAGCGAGGAAGGCAGCCGGAGTGGCGTCGTATAGCCTGCAGGTACTGACAACCCCCGTACCAAGGCCTGCTCTATTGGCGATGTCTACGATTGTTACAAGGGGGTGCCCAAGTGTGTCCACTGCGAGTGTATGGTAGTTTGCCTTGCGTCCAGTGCTCATCGCTGTTGCGGCTGCGGCAGAGTCCGTGATCAGCTGGTCGCGAGCGGTGGTTATCACCAGCCCGGTCGCTTGAGCGTTAGATAGGTTGATCCGACCTCCATTGGCAGTCCAGAGTGTGGCGATGTGCGATAGGCTCATACCATCACCAATCATCAAGACTACATTCCTGACCTCCTTCCCTCCTATTGGGCGTACCTCGACGCTCTCATAGGTCGTGGGTAAGGTAACGCTCTGGTAGCGGTCGCTCTGGGCATGCGCTAGGCTTTGCCCTAGTATAAGTACCAGTAGGAGTGTGAGTTGTCTTAGTGCTTTCATGCTTACTTGGTGTAGAAGTTTGGTGAAGTGTACTCTGTGGCGCTCCGACGGCGGTATTCGAGCTTCAGTCCTTTGCCCTCAGAGCCCTGCCAGTAGAGTAGGGTAAATGGGTGCAACCCCTCCTCGAGGGCCGCTTTACCCGTAGCTGAGACGTAGGCGTGTGAGCCATCGTTGAGGACCACAGCTTGGTCGTGTATCTTTAAGACCGAACCGTCGTCCGAAGTGAGTCTAAACTCGTAGACATCTGTTGCTGGAACTTCGATGTATCCGGTAAAGATAAGCGCAAAGAGATCTTCCCGATCCCGCATCTCTATAGAGGGGACATCGCTACGACCGGAGCCCACCACCGGTAGCGCTGCTATCTCCTCTGTGGTGGCGACACTACCGGCGTAGAGCGTCCACTGTGTGCCCTTCTTGGCGGTCTCCACCTTGAGGCCTGGGGCGTAGTCTGCTCGGGTCGCGACGAGAGTCGTCGTAGGAGCAGGGAGCATTCCCTCCCGCTCTGCTGTGACGGTCAGTTGGCAGCTCTCACTCACTTCGATTGGCTCTGAGTAAAGCTCCCGCTCACCTCCGTTGATGGAGAAGTAGATGGTCGCGCCAGGCGTTGCTGTGGCTAGAGAGACCTCTACCTTCCCGTCAAAGAGTGCGATGTCATCGGGAGTATAGACGGGTGAGACAAAGAGCTCCCGAGTCATGCTATAGGGAGCTTCCTCGATCACGAAGTCAGTCACCGGATCCTTGGAGAGCTGGTAGGCGAGCGTGCCACCCTGTGCGATCTCGTCTGTGCTCACGTATAGGCGGTGTAGCTCCTTACCGTTGAGCGTGACCGACTTGATGTAGGGGAAGTCCTTCGGATCCTTATCTGTGGTGATGGTAAGCTCGCCAGACGTGAGCTTGAGTGTCACCTCTTGGAAGAGCGGAGAAGTGAGTAGCAGTTCGCCACTGCCCGGAGCAAACGGATAGAGCCCCATCGCACTCATGGCGTACCATGCGGAGAGCTGTCCACAGTCCTCATTGCCACACAACCCCTCCGGAGTGGCGCTGTACATCTCGTCGATGATCTGGTGTGTCAGCTCCTGAGTACGCCATGGCTTGCCGAGGTAGTTGTAAAGGTAGGCGTAGTGATGGCTGGGCTCATTGCCATGCGCATACTGCCCTATGATCCCGGTGATGTCCTGCAAGTCGCCAGCGCTGGTCTGGTCGCTAAAGAGCTGATCTAGCGCCTCCAGTAGCTGTTCCTCGCCACCAAAGAGTGCCACCAGCCCATTGACGTCGTGCATGGGTGCAAATCTGTAGTGCCACGCCGTTGCCTCTGTGAAGTCCTTGCTCACCTCATAAGGGTCGAAGTCCGCTGCCCATGAGCCATCTTCATGACGCCCACGGAAGAAGCGGGTATCTCCATCAAAGACCTTGCGATAATTGTAGGCGCGAGCATAGTACTCCTCAGCAGTCGCCATATCGCCCAGCGCCTCAGCCATACGAGCGATGCACCAGTCGTCGTACGAGTATTCGAGCGTGCAGGAGACAGACTCGTTGCGCGCATTAGAGGGGATGAAGCCTAGCCTCGTGTAGTAGTCAGAGCCTTTCTTATTGATGTTGGAGGAGTGCACCATTGCACTTAGCACCTCATGCGGGTCTAGGTCGCCCAGCAGTCCCATGCGATGGGCATCTGCAAGGACAGAGACAGCGTGGTAGCCAATCATAGTACCGGTCTCGCCATTAAAGAGAGGCCAGATGGGGAGCTCCCCTTGCTCCTTGTACATCTGCATCATCGACCTACTGATGTCGGGTGTCACCTCGGGGTAGAGGAGGTTGACGAGCGGATGGAGCGCTCGGAAGGTATCCCACAGCGAAAGCGTGGAGTAGCTGGTGCCGCTCCCCTTCTGTATGTTGCCGTCCATCCCTCTATAGCTACCGTCGGCATCGCTCGTCTGATTGGGAGCGAGGAAGCTATGGTAGAGTGAGGTGTAGAAGTTGACTAGGTCTTCGCGCTTACCTTCGGCAATGCTGGCTCTGGAGAGCACCTCTGTCCACCTCTCCTCTGTACTCTTCCGAACAGCGTCAAAGGTGTTGCCATTCTTGCTCATCTCTGCTCGGAGGTTTGCTTCAGCCGCTTCCATCGAGGTCTGGGATAGCCCTACGAAGATCTCAAGAGGGGCTCCCTCGACCGGAGTATATGAGAAGATCCCACGCACGGAGTCTCCCTTGGCAATCCCCTCCGTAGGTACACCATTGAGGTAGACTTGCCCCTCCTCGATCGGCTGACTAAAGTGGGCGGCAAAGTAGATGTGCCTCTCTGGCGCCCAGCCGTTTGAGATGGTATACCCGCTTAGGGTCGAGTCGGAGGTCTGGGTCAGTGCCGCCTCTATGATCTCGTCGCCCTTGATATTGACTAGGTCGAGTACGATGTGCGCCCGGCGGCTCTCCCTAGGAAAGGTGTATCTGTGTACGCCCATCAGCGAGGAGGCGGTCAGCTCTACCACCACTCCGCTCTCCAGCTCCACGCGGTAGTAGCCGGCATGTGCCTGCTCATCGGAGTGCTTGAAGCCGATCTTTGGGAGCCTAGCATCGGTGATGCTCTGGAGGTAGGGCTCGCTATCTGTTGTTGGGATCATGATGATGTCGCCGAGGTCACTGCACCCTGTGCCCGATAGATGGGTGTGTGCAAAGCCATAGAGCGAGTCGTCATCGTAGTGGTAGCCCGAGCAGGCGTCCCACCCCTCCCAGCGACTCTCAGGACTCAGCTGTGCCATACCCATAGGTGCCGCTGCTCCAGGATAGGTGTGCCCATGAAATCCGGTGCCGATAAAGGGATCCACCAGATAGATTAAGTCGTCCTCTGTAGGAGCTAACCTCTCCTCACTCGGCTTGCTACAGCCCAAGAGCAGAGGTAGAAAAAATAGTGCTAGGTATAATGTAGTATACTGTCTCATAACAAATAAGTGTCTCTGATTGAAAGTCTTGCACCCGTTGACTTGCGGTGACGACCTAAAAGCCGGTGCACTCTCCAACAGGATCACCAATATATCAAAAATATAGACTACTCATGCTGGAATATGGCTAAAACTTTTCCCAACATGTAGGTGCCTAATGCGTGGAAAATCTATTATCTAAAAACAACCACCTCGTATCGAGCGACCCCCGATATATGGGGGAAATGTCATTGTCTCCTGATACCTCTGCCAGTGCGGAGTCTTAAGGTGGTAACGGCGGACCTCCGAACTTAGAATTTCTAAGTTCCCAACTTCGATGCGTCTAAGTTCCCAACTTCGATACATTTTAGTTCCGGTCTCCGATCGACCTAACTTCGGATCTCCGATTTGCTAAGCATCGGAAGACTCTTTTTTACAACTTCGGAACCACTCTCTTGTGTCAATAGTAGCTCCTTGTGACCTAGGTAGGAGGTTAGAAAAAGAGAAGTCTCGGTCTAAGACTTATCTAAGTGTCGAACTTAGAAAAACCATAGACCGAGACTTTTGCATCACGACTCTGCTCCAAATCTCTTAGACGGAGCGGGAGTGCGTGTTATTGAGCATAACCCTTATTTTGCTTTAGCTTACCATTTGACTTAGTGATCACATAGGATGGGTAAGGGAAAGCAATCATGTGGTCTTGATACGTAGCTCTATCTCTGTAGTCCTCGTAAGGCTGTACGGTGAAGGGCGAGTCTGGATTGTCGCGCTCCTCGTACACGCGTACGCGTGGGTGAGAGTTGAGCTCCTTCTCTGCTAGAGACTTAAGGGTAGCATCACCGCTGAGGTGCCATCTCTTGAGGTCGTAGAGGTGATCTGAAAACTCAAATGCCAGCTCGCAGCGACGCTCGTGGTAGAGGTCTGCAGTAGTAGCTGTACCTGCTAGAGGAGCCAGCTCAGAGCGGACGCGGACTCGATTGATATCCTGAGTAGCCTTTGCTGCGTTGCCAGTCATGAGGTACGCCTCAGCACGGAGCAGGAGGACGTCGGCAAAGCGAAGCAGTGGGAAGTTGATCCTCGCTGTTGGGAAGTTACCATTGGAGTGCACGAAGCCGTTCTCTATCGGATCCTTCTTTCCGAATGGATCCATGTACTTATTGATCTGGAAGCCTGACTCAAGATCGGATGCGCCGTAGAAGCGTCTTTCCTCGCCGAAGAACATGAACTTCTGACCATACTCCAGGATAGATCGGGTAAGGCGGATATTGCCTACACCATCCTTGAGGAGCTCCTCATAGATGTCGAGTGAGGGCTTATTCTGTCCCCACCCGTTGTAGACACCCCATCCCTTATTCTCTAGGACTACGCCAGGGAACTCTGTACCACCACCTTGTGATCCTCCGTTAGAGGGAATAGTCCAGATGTACTCTCTGCCCCAGAAGTCCTCGAAGTCTGAGCTGAAGAGCTCGTTGTATGTATCAGCAAGCCCTCTGCCGTACTTGGTTTCTAGCTCATTGACCATCTCAATGACCTGCTGCCACTTAGACTTATCCCAAGCTGCCCAGTAGGCATAGACCTTTGCCTTGTAGCCTACAGCTGCTGCCTGGTGTGCACGTCCGCGGTTGGCGGCATCGTACTCCTCGAAGCGTGGTAGGCGCTTGATGGCATTGTCCATATCCTCGACGATGAGCTTATAATTCTCCATCACAGTGGCTTGCTGCTCGGGGATAGAGTTGTCGTAGCCGTCGGGGTAATCTTCCCATCGAGTGAAAGGGACACCCTGCTCGCCTGTACCATAGCGGTAGGCGATGTAGAAGTGCATGAATCCTCTGAGGAAGTATGCCTCGCCAAGGCTTCTATTCTCGATCTTGGTGAGCTGCTGAGTCTCCTCCTTCTCCAATAGACCATCGATGATCCAATTGGCGCGCTGGATGCAGTACTCAAAGCGCTCAAAGACGTCTGTCAGTGGTCCCTCCTCGCCAGTGTACTTGAAGGTTGCTAAGCTGGGGTATGAGCGGCTCTTGCCCCATACTACGTCGTTAGCACCACCCTGCTCCCAGAAAAACTCTCTACCAAAGCCACCCTCTTGGTGGTAGTAAGCGTAGATGCCGTCTAGTGCCTCTTGTGCTTGGTAGTCGTTTTGGAAGTATTGGTCGACTGTATTGGCGCCCTTTGACTGTACATCAAGGAAGTCTTCACAGCCGGTCAACCCGGCAAGTCCGATAAGAAGGACGATGATCGAATATATTGTCTTTTTCATTGTTCTAGTTGGGTTAGTATGTAAGTTTGACACCAAGAGAGAACACTCGTGATACCGGATAGGTCATAGCATCCCATCCTCCGGTCTCAGGATCCATACCAGTGTATTTTGTAAAGGTGAAGAGGTTCTCTCCACTCAGGTAGATCTGAGCTGTGCTCTTGCGCTCGCCTAGGTGAGACCAATTGCGGATCATCTCGGTCAGGTCGTAAGAGAGAGTGACGTTCTTGATCCTGAGATAAGAAGCATCCTCCAGGTAGAAGTCTGACGGAGTAGTGAAGTTGTTATTTGTATCCGCTTTAGTAAGCCTTGGGATGTCCGAACCACGATTCTCTGGGCTCCATGCGTCGAGGATGCGGCTATCGCGGTTGAAGCTACCCTCTGTGTCGTTGAGAGTCATGTACTTAGCTACATGAAGTGCCTGAGCTCCCTGTACGCCCTGTAGCATCAAGCTGAAGCCAAAGTCGCGGTACTTCATTGAGAAGGTGCCAGCGTAGGTCCAGTCGGGCATCGCATTGCCCATGTACTGACGGTCATCGTCGTTGATCACACCGTCGTTGTTGATGTCGACAAACTTCAGGTCTCCTGCTACAGCATTTGGCTGGATGCGCTGACCATCCTTCTGATATGCAGCGGCTTCCTCGTCAGACTGGAAGATACCGTCGGTCTGGATCAGGTAGAAGGAGCCTAGAGGCTCGCCCTCAGCTGTCTGCATCATATAGGGGATTGAGCGGAATTTTGAGCCACTATTAGTCCAGACGCCTGGTGAGCCATCAGCGTTTTTCACACCGATGTTGGTTACCTTATTCTTTAGATAAGAGACGTTACCGGAGATAGAGTAGCTAAAGTCCTTAGTGATCTTATCTGACCATGCTGCGGTGATCTCGATACCCTTGTTGCTCACTTCGCCCTGGTTGATCAGCATGGGGTTAAGTCCGATGGTCTCGGGCCAGTCCATGGTCTGCTCCTGGATGAGATTGAAGGTCCGCTTGTCGAAGTAGTCGACAGATAGTGAGAGGCGCTCTTTGAAGAGGGCTAGGTCGATACCGAGGTCCCACTGCTCAGAGGTCTCCCAGGTAAGGAATGGGTTGACTGCATTGTTGTAGTAAACAATGTTGTTGTACAGCGCTCCCTCCTCTACACCGTAGACAGCTTGCTCATCCCAGAAGGTGCTGCTGAGCGTACCAGACTTGTAGTTGGCAGGGATAGAACCGAGGTTACCGATGCGACCCCATGATCCACGGAGCTTGACTAGATTGACGATGTCGCTCTCTGGGAAGAAAGACTCATTGGAGAGCTTCCAAGCAGCAGTGACAGCTGGGAAGTCACCGTAGTTGTTGTTCTTTGGCAGACGACCGGCATAGTCACGACGCCATGATACAGTAGCGAAGTAACGGTCGGCGTAGGAGTAGCCAAGGCGGCTCACGATTGAGACGTTGGCATCTGGACCACCGAAGTAATCCCTTGCGAGTGTAGTATCTGCGAAGGGGAAGAACTGTAGGTTCTCGCTCTCATCGCTAAAGCCCTTTGCCTCGCCAGAGTGCCCAATCTCTTCCCAGTGATCTGCAGTGGTAGAGAGGAGTGCGCTGACGGTGTGATCACCGAAGGTATTGTCGTAGGTGATAGTGTTTTCCGTCTTCCAAGCCTCACCACGTGCGGAGCCCTCATAGAGAGAGTTGGAAATGTCGGGCTTCCCAGGCTCGTCGCGGATAGGAGAGAAGTTCTTACCGTAGTAGCTATAGAGATTGTATGTGAAGCGTCCGGTATACTTGAGCCCCTCCACGAAGTTAGAGAGTGTGAAAGTGGTCGTAGTCCAGAGGTCACTATTCTTGTTGAAGTAGTTGTCGGCAGTCAGCAGTCGAACTGGGTTGACAGCGTCGCCGTGGGCTTCTGCAAAGTTGCTGCCATACTTGGCGATGTATGCTGGATCCTCTGTGGTGGTACCACCGAAGGTGCCATCAAGCGGATTGTAGACTGTAGCGCTGGAAGGCATGTAGATGGCTGAGAGCACCGGTCCGGTGTAGCCATCGTTGGTGCTCTTAGAGCGGCCAGTGGTATTCTTCCAAACCAAGTCCTCGCTGATGGTAAGGTAGCGGTTGATGTCATACTTGCCGTTGTAACGGATAGAGAAGTTACGGCTGTAGGTATTTAGCAGGATACCCTTATTGTCTTCGTAGGCAAAGGAGATCCTATTTGCGGAGCGGTCTGTACCTACGTTGAGAGCAACGTTGTGACGGTTATAGAACGCTGGGCGGAATATCTCCTTCATCCACTGGGTGCGAGTTGTAGCAATCCAAGGGTTCTTAGCAGGATCCCATGCGCCTGGCAATGTCTGTCCCGCATTCTTATAGCTCATCTGCCTCATCTTTAGCTGCTCCTCTGCTGTGAGCGGAGTTGGGAGGTTAGCAGCTTGTCTAAAGCCATAGATGCCGTCGTAAGAGAGAGTGGGGACGCCCTCTTTAGCTTGCTTGGTTGTCACCAAGACCACACCACCGGCACCAGACTGTGCACCGTAGATAGCTGCGGAAGCGGCGTCTTTTAGCACTACGATGGACTCGATGTCGCTCATAGATGTAATTGGCGCTCCTGGGATACCGTCTACAACCCAGAGGACGTTGTCACCATTCTGCGACCCTTGTCCGCGGATGACGATGTTGGGAACTCCCGTGGGGTCGCCACCGACAGACTGAACTGTGACACCGGCGAGCTGCCCTTGTAGCATGCCCTCAGTGCTGGAGACCGGACGAACGGCAAGCTCCTCAGTGTTGTCGATTACCCCAACTGACGCAGAAAGGTCTTGCTTGCGGGTGTTGACTCCATACCCAAGGATGATGAGCTCGTCAAGTGCGTGAGTGTCCTCATCCATGGCGATACGAAGCCCCGAGATAGCACGCTCGACGCGGTACTCTTGGGTCTTGTACCCTAGGAAGGTGAACTGTAGCACCGATCCAACTGGGGCCTTGATTGTAAAAGCACCCTCACCATCGGTGTATGTGCCATTGGTCGTACCCACGACCATCACCATCACTCCAGGGAAGTTGTCTTGGAGGGAATTGTCATAGACAGTACCGCTCACGGTGACCTCTGACTGCGCCATAGCTGGGCTTGAAACCCCTATGATAACAGCCATCGTCATCAGCAGTAAAGTCAGCTCTCTTAGGAACATTCTAAACTTCATGTTAATGTTAGCAGGTTGTTTTTATAAATGAAACGTATAAATATGTTGCAAGCTCATTTTTGATCAGTGGTATCTACCTAAATTTTGCACTGCAAAGCTAACGATTTTTAGCTGCATAAAACACAAATTTTAACCCCGTTTTGGACTTTATGGTCGGGAGGGTGAAAGTTTGAGAATCTTGCACAGAAAGTGGCCGTTTGGCTTGAATAAATCTTCTCCTAAGCCCCAACTCGGAGCTTTTGTCAAGCGGAGGTTTTTCCTCTTGTTTGCCTATTCAGGGTTTAGTCTTCTTTCGAGCTCGGCTGGAGCCCCATTCGGGGTGTGGGGTATATAAAAAGGCAACCGTACGCTCTCCACGAGCATACGGTCACTAAACCACAATTCAAAAAAATGTATTTCCTTTTTTCTTACCTAAATGTCTTCTAATGCCTTGTGTCCCGTTTCAGTTCTTCGACCTACTTTGGTTGTTGAGTGTAAAAAGAAAGTCTGTGACAAAGGTATACATTATTGCCGTTATTGCAAAACAAAAATCGCTTTATATGCGAAAATGATTGAAAACAAACTGCAATTAAGCCGTTTTTGCTATAAATAGAGACGATATTGATAGTGTACTAAAGAAAAATGCTACTTCCGGAGTAAAGCGACACTATTATGCTATACGATGTATGACTTCCTTGCCAGCAATTTGCTTTTTTCATGCAGATGCTTCGATCTGAAGCTCGCAAGTTAGCGCTGCTCGTCAGGCAGTAGCGGGAAGACCTGGCTTGCTGTGTGCTCTCGGTCGATGATGGCACCTAGCTCCTTCACCACTTCGGGGTAGTCCACAGCGACATTGCGCAGTTCGCCCGGATCAGCTGCGAGATTAAAGAGCTCGTCATGCGTCTTGCTTGCCTCCCTCACCTGCTGGCGGATCAGCTTCCACTCACCTACGCGCACGGCTTGTCGCCCTCCCTCTTCATGAAACTCCCAATAGAGAAAGTCATGCTGCTCCTGCTCGCCCTCACCCGTTAGTGTGGGGTAAAAAGAGATTCCATCGCTCTGTGGCTGCGCCTTAGCCCCAGCTAGCTCTTGCAGGGTAGGCATCACATCCCAAAAGGCGATCGGATGGTATGAGGTGCTATTAGCCCTGATCGTTCCAGGCCAGACGGCTATAAAAGGTACCCTGATGCCACCCTCGTAGAGCGCGCGCTTCAGTCCTCTGTAAGGCCCGTTGCCATCAAAGAAGTAAGGATCATGCCCTCCCTCCTCGTGCGCCCCGTTGTCGGAGGTGAAGATAAATAGAGTGTTCTCAGCCAGCCCCTCCTCTTGGAGCACTTCTATCATGCGTCGCACATCACGGTCGATCCGACTCACCATGCCGGCGTAGGTGGCTTTGGGTTGCTCCTCAGCCCTATACCAATCGCCCTTGAAGGGGCGCTCGCAAAACTGCCCCTCAAATGCTGCCTTGTCCTCCTCCTCAGCGTCGAGGTCAGCGTGTGGCAGGGTGGGGGTAAAGTAGAGGAAGAATGGCGACTCCTTGCGCTGCCCATCGCGGAGGAAGTCTATCGCTCTCTCCATCAGCAGATCTTGAGCATAGGTCTTGCCATCTAGCTCTATCACAGCATCTTGCTCGTGCAAAAAGGTGGGACGATGCCGGTGGGCACTGAGTTGCCCTAGGTAGCCAAAGAAGTAGTCAAATCCCTGACGCCATGGGGCTCCTTCCGTATCCGGACCGCCCAAGCCCCACTTGCCTATGCAGGCAGTGTCGTAGCCGACCTCTTTTAGCATTTCAGCTACCGTCACCTCGTCTTGTGCGAGGGCACGGTCGTAGATGCGACCATCGGTGCTCTCTACATTTTGGTTGCCTCTAATGTAAGCGTTACCGGTGTGTCGCCCAGTCAGCACTGAGCCACGTGAGGGAGCGCTCACGGAGCACCCTGCGTATGCTTGGGTAAAGGTCATCCCTTCGGTGGCGAGGCTATCGAGTGCCGGAGTAGGGATATAGCGCTGACCGTAGGCACCGACATCTCCAATGCCCATATCGTCAACCATAAAGAAGATTATGTTGGGCCGTGACTGCGCGACAGCGCCCACGCAGAGCGAACTCAATGCTAATGTAGTAGGGATCAATGCTTTCATTGTTATGCTTCTCTATTTACCTCAATATCAGGGCGACGACTATTCGTGCTGCTGCAAATTTAATATTTATATGGGTACAGACAAAAACATGCAAATGAGTTGCAAGAGTTTCCACTTACCTTTGTTAAAGATATTAGTAATAGAGAAGTAAAAACAAAGATATAAGATGGACAATAACGATAATTGCAAGGCATGCGCCATAGCCAACGGACATGTGGAGCCCGAAGCTGCACATGGGCACGACCATAGTGGGGGTACCCAGGAGGGTGAGGTGAGGCGACTCTGGACCAATGTTATCATCTCGACCGTCATTCTTATCGCTGCTCTGGTGCTACAACACGGCACCTACAGCGATGCTGTACCCCATTGGATGCTGTTGGGGCTTTATATCCTATCTTTCATCCCCGTAGGTTTCCCAGTGATCCAAGAGGCATGGGAGCTGACCACTGAGCACCATGACTACTTCAACGAGTGTACGCTCATGACTGTGGCGGCGATCGGCGCCTTCAGTATTGGGGATTACCCTGAGGCTGTGATGCTTATGGCACTCTACTCTATCGGAGAGGTATTGCAGACCAAGGCGGTATCCCGTGCGAGGAGGAGTATCTCCGATCTGGTCAACGACCACGCTCAGGTGGTGCAGCGGCTCAATGCCGATGGTACCCGCGAGGAGGTGGCTCCAGAAGAGGTGCTAGTAGGCGACAAGGTGCGTGCGCTGGTGGGCGATCGCCTTGCACTTGATGGGGTACTGCTCTCTGATAGTGCGACGCTCGACCTCTCAGCCCTCACAGGAGAGAGCGTGCCAGTAGAGGTGCTTCGGGGAGAACCCCTGCTGGCTGGAGCAGTGGTGCAGGGGCATCCTATAGAGATGGAAGTTACAAAGCCGTACAAAGATAGCACCCTCTCACGCATCCTCCACATGGCAGAGGAGGCTGCCGAGCGTAAGCCAGAGACTGAGCACTTCATACGTCGGTTTTCACGTGTTTATACACCTATCGTCCTCGTGCTAGCCGTCCTAGTGGTGGCGGTGCCGTGGCTTGTGAGCCTGCTTCATCCAACCTTCACGTATGACTTCAGCAAGTGGTTCTACAGTTCCCTCGTATTTCTAGTCACCTCATGTCCCTGTGCCCTGATCATCAGTGTGCCGCTCAGCTACTTCAGTGGCTTAGGAGCAAGCTCCCGTCACGGGCTCCTCTTTAAGGGCTCCATATTCATAGAGAAGCTACGCCACACTACGGCTGTGGTCTTCGACAAGACTGGTACCATCACCGAGGGGAGCTTCGAAGTGGCAGACCTGCAGGTCTATGGTGGGACGGCCGAAGAAGAGGCACTCGCACTCCTCGTGGCTGTAGAGTCGGGCAGTACACACCCCATTGCACAAGCGATCCTTAGCTATGCCGAGGAGAAGACACTGCCGGAAGTAGCGGTGAGCAAGCTGCATGAGCAGGCGGGCTTTGGGCTACGTGCCAAGGACAGCCATAGCGCTGAGCTCCTCGCGGGTAACGCCCGACTCCTGCGAGAGAGCGGAGTGGAGATCGCTGATCACCAGACTGATACGGGGACTACAGTCTATCTCGCTCGAGGCGGAGTGCTGATCCTTACAGTGGTGCTTCAAGACAAGCTCAAGCCCACCTCCACTGCGACCGTGGCTGAGCTGCATCGCAAGGGAGTCACACCGGTTACCATCCTCTCCGGCGACCGCCAAGCAGTCGTCGAGCAGGTCGGTGCTGAGGTGGGGGTCGATAGGGCTATAGGCGGGCTTTTACCCCAAGATAAGATGCGAGAGGTGGAGCTACTAATGCACGAGAAGGAGGATCAAGTGGTCACCTATGTGGGTGATGGGCTCAACGATGCGCCTGTGATGAGCATGAGCGACATAGGTGTGGCGATGGGTGGCATAGCAAGCGATGCCACTGTCGAAGCGGCAGATATCGTGATACAGGGTACAGATCCTTATAAGTTGGTTCAAGCGATAGAAATATCTAACTTTACACATAAGATAGTTATTCAAAACATTGTCTTCGCTCTGAGCTTTAAGATCGTCGTGATGCTCCTAGCTACCTTTGGCATTGCCTCCTTGGCACTCGCTATTATGGCAGACGTAGGTGTGGCACTCTTGACTGTGGTCAATTCTATTAGAGTACTGAGGTTCAAAGCGAAGGCACCAACGATATAATTCATGCCCTCACCCAAGAAGCGCCTTGAACAGTTAGATATTCGATTTACCCCAGTGCGCGAGCTGATCTACAATGAGCTGGAGCACGCTGACATTGCGCTCTCACTGACCGACCTTGAGACACGGCTCGAGACGGTCGATAAGAGCAGTATCTCCCGCAACCTCCACCTCTTCATGGAGGCGGGCATCATTCATCAGATACAAGATGGGTCTGGTATTGCGAAGTATGCGATCTCCTATAATTCGCCTGATGAGCCTGCGGAGACGCATGCGCACTTCACCTGTCGTAGCTGTGGCGAGACCATCTGTCTCGAGGCGCACCCACTGCCCCCTCAGCCGCTTCCTGAGGGGCATGTCGCGGAGGGATACAGCCTAGTCATCAAAGGGCTCTGTGGCGATTGTGCACGAAAGCGGCATGCCCACTAGGCGCAATTTTTCACCCTGTCCGCCGCCAAAGAATTACCCCCTATATATATTAAGGAGTGCCCTCCGGATTTGCCACGCCCTACAACCCACCACACGAAGATGTGGAGTGGGTCGCGGTGCGCCACCCTGGTATAAGATCCTGAGGAGCCCAATCTCGACTCCAACGCAGGTCGGATGTCGTACGATGTCGAAAATAGTGTTGTCACAAATCTTCAATTGTATGTTGTATAATTGATACACCGAAACATCTGCAAATGAGAGATCGGAACTTAGACCGATCGGAAACCGGAACTAAAATGTATCTAAGTTGGGAACTTCGATGCGTCTAAGTTCCCAACTTAAAATTTCTGAGTTCGGAGCTTGACTTTGCCCCTCTTCAGAACCCGCACCAATAAACGACTCGCCTCGAGGGCTTCTATCCTGCCGTGATCTCCTCCGCTTGATTCGTGCTGTGTCTTTTTATGATAATACTAAGACGTCCTCCATCCTTTGTGCAAAATCTTATGGGGTGGCGATGAGTCTATTTTTTGGTACCTTTATCGTGAGAATGAGTGGCCCCTGACGCCTACCACAACGTCGGGGTTCGATTTTATTACACACAAGATAAAACAAAGACGATATGACGACCAAGAAAACTTCTTATCGCCAAGTGACCCACTGGGTCGCTCTGGTAGCAGCGGCGCTCATGGTACTACCTAGTGTAGCACGAGGGCAGATGATGCACCAGATCGAGGGCTATGAGTATGGCAAGGTTGATGCCCCCGACGGTACAGAGTGGGAGAGCCCGGAGCGGCTGGCACTCAATAAGGAGCAACCAAGGGCTTACTTCTTTTCTTTTAAGGACAAGGAGTCGGCACGTGGCTACTTACCCCAAGAGGTGGGCACGTACTATAAGAATTTGAATGGAGACAACTGGAAGTTTCACTGGGTGGGCAACCCGAGTGAGCGACCGATGGACTTCTACAAGCCGGGCTTTGATGCATCGGAATGGGAGCATATCCCGGTGCCAAGCAACTGGCAGGTAGTAGGCGTACAGGAGGATGGCTCGTATAAGTATGGTCTCCCCAATTATACCAATATCAGGTACCAATTTAAGTACAATGTGGAGATGGGCGACTGGCGTGGTGGCGTGATGCGCACTCCAGCTGAAGATTGGAGCACCTACGAAAACCGCAATCAGGTAGGCTCGTACCTCACTACTTTTACCGTGCCAAGCGACTGGGAGGGCAGACAGGTCTATGTCAACTTTGATGGGGTGGACTCATTTTTTTACCTCTGGATCAATGGTGAGTACATAGGCTTTAGCAAAAACTCGCGCAATACAGCCCGCTTTGACCTCACTCCTTATCTTAAGGATGGCGAAAACCTACTGGCGGTGGAGGTGTATCAGCTGAGCGATGGGTCGTTCTTGGAGGATCAGGATATGTTTAGACTCTCTGGGATCTTCCGCGATGTCTACCTGACAAGTGTGCCCAAGGCGCATCTCCGCGACCTGGCAGTGACACCTCTCTTGATGGATGACTATGAGAATGGTAGGCTGCAGATACGTGGTGAGGTGCGCAACCTCTCGTCTCGAAAGCTGCGCAACCACAAGCTGCGCTTTACGCTCTATGAAAATAAACTCTACTCGCAGGAGAATAGTGCTGTCGCTGGTGCTGTAGTGGAGGTGCCCGTGGCTACGGTAGCGGAGGGGGCTTCTGCTCTCACTGAGACCGACCTTTACCTCGCAGTTCCGCAGAAGTGGAGTGCCGAGGCACCACACCTCTACACCCTTGTGGCTGAGCTCCTAGACCGCAGAGGCAAGGTGGTGGAGACCACTTCTGTGGTAGTAGGATTTAGGCAGGTGGAGATCAAGGAGACCCCTGCTGAGGAGGATGAGTTTGGGCTCGCTGGCAGGTATTACTACATCAACGGTGAGACGGTGAAGCTAAAGGGGGTCAACCGACATGAGACCGACCCAAGCACAGGGCACTACATCACGCCTGAGATGATGGAGGAGGAGCTGATGATGATGAAGCGTGGAAATATCAATCACATCCGCCTCGCTCACTACTGCAATACGCCTGTCTTCTACTACCTATGCGATCTCTATGGGCTTTACCTTGAGGATGAGGCAAATATCGAGAGTCATGGTTACTTCTACGGCGATGAGTCTCTCTCTCATGTACCAGAGTTCCGCAGAGCGCATGTAGCCCGAGTGAGGGAGATGGTGGCAGCGCACATCAACTCTCCTTCGATCGTCATCTGGTCGCTCGGTAATGAGGGCGGTCCGGGTGCCAACTTCGAGCATGCTTACAACTCTATTAAGGAGTTTGACCAGAGCAGACCCGTACAGTATGAGCGCAATAATAACATTGTAGACATGGGCTCCAACCAGTACCCCTCTATCGCGTGGACCCGAGGGGCGGTGAAGGGGACCTACGACATCGTCTACCCCTTCCATATCAGTGAGTATGCGCACAATATGGGTAACGCTGGTGGTAACCTTGTGGACTACTGGGAAGCGATGGAGAGTACCAACTACTTCTGTGGTGGGGCGATCTGGGACTGGAGAGACCAGGCGGTCTGGAACTATGATGCAGAGACTGGCGAGCGCTACATCGGATATGGCGGTGACTTTGGTGATAAGCCCAATGATGGGATGTTTTGTATGAATGGTATCATCCTACCAGACCTAGAGCCGAAGCCGGTCTACTATGAGGTGAAGAAAGTATACCAAAACGTGGGCATCACAGCTGAGGACTTGGATCAGGGGCAGATCCGCATCTTCAATAAGCGTTACTTCACCTCTCTGGACGACCTGACCCTACGTGTGGTGCTGCAGCGTGGAGGTGAGGTGGTGGAGCAGTTTGACCTCGAGCTACCTCACATCGAACCCCGTGCGAGTGTGGTGGTGACAACACCCATCACTACAGGCATGGTGGCACCATGGCAGGAGGAGGCACACATGCTCGTACAGTTGCTACTTAAGAACGATGAGCCGTGGGCTAAGGCAGGCTTTGTGCAGATGGAGGAGCAGCTCCTCATCAAGCCTACTGATGAGAAGGTACAGCTTGCCGATGTCGCTACTATGGCTCCTATGCTGACGGTAGCTGAGAGGGGCGAGGCGACTTCCTTTGGTAACGAGCGCTTTGAGGTGCTATTTGACAACTCCCAGGGTACCATCCACTCGCTCACAGTAGGCGGTAAAGTGATGATTGAGCCCGGTAAGGGACCAAAGCTAGATGCCCTTCGTGCGCCGGTGGACAACGATAATTGGGCGTACACGGCATGGTTTGAGCAAGGATTGCACAACCTATCGCACGTGGCTTCGGACTACAAGCTGGAGCAAAACAAGGATGGCTCTTACAAGCTCCGCTATACGGTCAAGAGCTGGGCGAAGAGCGGTCATAAGATCACGGGCGGTGCATCGGGGCACTATAAGCTAAGCGAGGAGACGACGCCCGAGCTGGTCTTCACTTCTGACCTGATTTGGACGATCTATCAGGATGGATCGATAGCGCTGGATGCTGAGATCGATAGCGAGGGTGCGGAGATTGCACTTCCACGGCTTGGCTATGCGATGCAGCTAGCAAGCGACCTGCACAACTACACCTACTTCGGTCGTGGTCCGTGGAATAACTACTCCGATCGTATGGCAGGTAGCCATGTGGGGCGCTACAAGAGTACAGTGGAGGAGCAGTTTGTCAACTTCCCCAAGCCTCAAAGCATGGCGAACCGTGAAGAGGTGCGCTGGGTTGAGCTAACGGACGACGAGGGTAGGGGGCTGGCATTTATCGCTAATGGTGATAAGACCCTCTCTACTAGCGCCTTGCCTTGGAGTGCTATGGAGATGACCTTTGCCCCACATCCGCACCAGCTGCCCAAGTCGAGCGGTACCCACCTGCACCTAGACCTCGGTGCCACAGGGCTGGGAGGTAACTCTTGCGGTCAGGGTGCTCCGCTGGAGGAGGACCGTGTGATGAGCGGCACCCAACACTCAATATCATTGATCATCCGTCCGGCTGGCAGTAGCAAGTTGGTGGAGGAGTGAATGAAGTGAAAGTATAAGTCGGAGGTCGGATCTTTGAAAGAGTGGAGGTCCGACCTCCCTTTTACCCGCTAGCGCATTGAGCGATCACTTGTGGCACCCGCTCTCGAGATGCCACTTAGTGACCGCTGATATTGTAATTTCGATAGAAAAATAACTGAATATTAAATTCATTGAGCATTCTTTCCACTTCTTGCGATATTTAAGGTAACTTCGCAAAGTGGAGGATATTTTCTCCTTTTAAGATAGGAAGTAAGGTAAAAAAGATATATGCTGAAGAGAATAGAGGAATTAAAAGCAACGATCAAAGCGCTATCGCAACCAGAAAATGCGGAAGTGCTAGAGCAGCTGCGCATTAAGTACATCGGCAAGAAAGGTGTGATGAATGAACTCTTCGGGCTCTTTCGAGGAGTGCCGGCAGAGGATAAGAAGGCGGTGGGCATCGCCTTGAATGAACTCAAGACATTGATTACAACTCGACTGGAGGCTTTCCAGAAGGAGCTAGACACCGCGACCGAAGAGGAGGCATTCAGTAGTGTCGATCTCAGCCGCACTGCCTACCCGATCCCGCTGGGCAGTAGGCACCCACTCAATATCGTGCGAGACCAGATCATACAGATCTTTGCCCGCCTAGGCTTCTCCGTCGCAGAGGGGCCTGAGATCGAGGATGACTGGCACGTATTCGAGTCTCTCAACTTTCCCTCCGACCACCCAGCTCGGGACATGCAAGATACGTTCTTCGTTAGCCATGCCGACTCGATCCTACTTCGCACCCACACTTCATCCGTGCAGACGCGAGTGATGATGGAGCAAAAGCCTCCCATTCGTATTATTTGCCCCGGTCGAGTATACCGCAACGAGGCGATCTCGGCACGTGCGCACTGCTTCTTCCATCAGGTAGAAGGGCTGTATATCGACGAGGGTGTCAGCTTCGCAGATCTAAGGCAGGTGCTGATACACTTCGCTCGGGAGATGTTTGGCGCGGATACAAAGATCCGCTTACGTCCATCCTACTTCCCTTTCACTGAGCCCTCAGCGGAGATGGACATCTCTTGCAACATCTGCGGAGGTGAGGGTTGCAGCTTCTGCAAGCACACCGGATGGGTAGAGATACTCGGATGTGGCATGGTGGATAAGGCAGTGTTGGAGTCGTGTGGCATAGATAGCAGTAAATATACAGGCTATGCTCTCGGGATGGGAGTTGAGCGAATCACCAACCTCAAGTACAGCATCAGTGATTTGAGGCTCTTCTCGGAGAATGATCTACGCTTCCTGAACCAGTTTACCGCGGCACGATGACGATCAAGGAGAGATACAAAGGAGTGATGGCTTGGTTCGAAGAGCACCGAACCGTCGTTGAGACTGAATTGGAGTACAATACCCCATTTCAGCTCCTTGTTGCCGTTGTTCTCTCCGCGCAGTGTACCGATAAGCGGGTCAATGTCATTACGAAGGAGCTCTTTGCTGCCTTCCCAACAGCGGAAGAGATGGCACTAGCTCGCGAAGAGGTCATCTTCGAGTACATACGCACCTGCTCCTACCCCAATAGTAAGGCGAAGTACCTCGTCGGGCTCTCCAAGATGCTGGTGGAGGAGTACGGAGGTACCATTCCCGAGGATCCCAAAGAGCTTGTGAAGCTACCGGGAGTCGGTCGAAAGACCGCCAACGTGATCCTTAGCATCATCTACGATCAGCCACGCATCGCCGTAGACACCCATGTCTACCGAGTCTCCAAGCGGATAGGGCTAGCACCGCAGACCGCTAACACCCCGCTCAAGGTTGAGATGGCACTGATGCGCCATATCCCAGAGGAGTTTTTAGGAAGAGCGCACCATTGGCTCATCTTGCACGGCAGATACATCTGCACCGCACGCAGTCCCAAATGCCCTGAGTGTGGGCTCCGCCCCTACTGCAGGTACCATGCACGCCATGCCATCATACATGATACACCACGAGAAGATTAGAGAAAGGGTAAGAGACTATGAACCAACAAACTATCAGCGATAAATCTCCGCGCCACCTGTACACCATCCCCTACCTGCCAGTGCTTGATGCTCTAGACCTGTCGTCCAATGAGATCATACTTGAGCAGACCTCACTCCGGCTACCTATCATGATCAACAACTGGCCCGACCAGTACCCATACATCCCGATCACGGCTGCCGACCTCGCCTACTCCGATACAGGGCTCTACTGTCGCTTTCAGAGCAGAGGGAAGGGGCTCTTAGCTCAGTACATAGAGGATGGGAGCAAGGTACACGAAGACAGCTGTGTGGAGATCTTCCTGCAGCTACCAGGGCAGGAGCGGTACTATAACTTCGAGTTCAATTGCATCGGCACTTGCGATGCCTCTCACCGCCTAAATCGAGAGGTGAGCACCCCCTTCACCGGACAACAGTACGATCATATCCATAGGGCAGCGAGTGAGCGCAGGGATGTCCTCTTCGAGCGACCACGGGGGCTGCAGTCCTTTTATGTGTCGGTCAAGATCGACTTCCAGGTGCTGGGCATCGAGAGTGTAGAGCAGCTGCCGGAGTACTTCATGGGCAATCTCTACAAGTGTGGCGACCGCACTCCGGAGCCCCATTTTGCCACATGGCAGCCCGTCCACACTGAGACTCCCGACTTCCATCGACCGGAGTACTTCCAGCCCCTCTACCTGGGTCCGCGCGAATAGTCTACCCGAAAATTGCTAGATTTGCTATGGGGAGAAGTAAGAAAAAGGATGTAGTATGAAACGACTGATAAAGCACATAGAGCAGCTACTGTACAAGGAGGAGTGTGTCACGATCCCCGGGCTTGGGGCATTTATACGTCACGACCGCTCGGCCGTTTTAGACGAGTCCAGAGGGCTGATCCTTCCGGGCAAGTGCGACCTCTCCTTCAATGGTCAGCTCAGCCAAAACGACGGTCTTGTGGTGCAGTCCTACAGTCAGGCATACTCCTTTGGCTACAAGAGGGCACTCGCCCTTGTGGAGTCAGATGTCGAGGAGTTGCTGAGTGCTCTACGCAGTCGGGGCATCGTGCAGCTAGGCTCTATCGGCAAGCTCACCATGGAGCGCTCCGAGGGTCGCATCTCATTTATCCCCAACCCAGCCCACCCATTCTCTATCAAGTATTATGGCTTGATGCCAGTGACGCAGCTGGCGCAGCTACCGGTGTCGGGCGAGGAGGCGAGGGGTCTCCGGCGCAGGGGCGATACCGTCTACCTGCCGATCAACCTACGCTATGCACGCTACACTGCTGCAGCAGCGGTCATCGGGGCTGCCATCTTCCTGATTCCGTGGGGCAACCTAGAGCTCCCTACACGCCATACTACGACCGCTACCCCTGAGCACCAGGCGAGCTTTGCCCGCACGGCGCCTGTTGCGACACCCGTAGAGCTGACAAACGAAGAGGCACCCTTTGAAATTACAGCAGAGGAGCCAGTACTCGACCAAGAGGTAGAGCCAGCCCAGCCGACACTTGGAGGGAAGCCGCTCCTGGAAGCACCTCTCGCACAGCCAAGCTACCTGCTGGTGATCTCCAGCCTTAGTAATGAGGCGGAGGCGACTAAGTTCTTAGACGAAAATAGAGCGTATACCGACTTTCCCGACGCTGGCATCTACAAGACGCACAGCGGCAGGTACCGCGTCTTTGCCGACGCATTCGACACCATGGCAGAGGCGCAGGCAGCGCTCAACGACCTGGTCACTAAGCCAGGCTATGCTACGGCTTGGATCCATAAGGCAAAGTAAGCAACTGAGCAGGGCATACCGATGAGGGGGCGCCCCCGCACGGTATCTTATGGCATAACAAAAGCAAACATCCGATATGCTTCTGCTGAGCATATCGGATGTTTTACATTCCAGTGGTTTAGTGAGTCGGGATGAGAAGACTCGAACTTCCGACCTCCACGTCCCGAACGTGGCGCGCTGCCAACTGTGCTACATCCCGATTGGTACCCGCAAAGGTACACTATTTTCTTGAGAAGCCCACCCTTGCCTACTTCGAGGTCACTCCTCTTCGTCCTCGAAGTCCTCAGGCAACAGTAGCGGACGGTGAAATATCCGCTCCAGAGTGATCATCGTCTCCGTAGAGACCACGCCATCGATCTGCTGTATCTTGCCATTGAGGATGTCTAGCAGGTGGTTATTATCCCGCGCATAGAGCTTGATAAAGAGCGAGTGCAGACCAGTCGTAAAGTTGCACTCGATCACCTCTGGGATCTTTACCAGCTCCTCGCTCACACGCTTGTAGTACGAGGCACGCTCCAGCTTCACCCCCACATAGGCATAGGTGCGGTATCCGATCTTTATCAGATCGACATGGTAGCCCGAGCCGATGATCACCCCCTTAGCGATCATACGCTGCACTCGCTGATGCACAGCGGCGCGCGATAGCTTACAGATCTCCGCAATATCCTTAAATGGAGTACGAGCGTCCAGAGATAGGATATTAAGGATGGTCGTATCTATTTTGTCAAGTTCGTAAATGTCTGCCATAAGCCTTCTTTATATACCGGTGGTCTATAGATCCTCAAATGTACTAAAATATTTCATAACAAATTAGCTATATGTCTAAACTATAGTTATTTATTAAATGTCCCGCTGATTGCTATTTGCACATTGCAAGGCGGCTCCAGCGCCCCTCTACTTCCAGACCCAAACCGATCCATCACATCGACGCTCAAGCTCGAATGTCTCAAGAATAAGCGATCCGACTTGCATAAAACTTAACTCTGTGATCTCTTCGCTTCGACATCCGAAGTTCGATTGATCCGAGACCGGAACTTAGAGTTGTCGAAGTTGGGAACTTCGATGCATCTAAGTTGGGAACTTAGAATTTTTAAGTTCGGAACTCGGATTTTTCTCTCTCGCAAACCTGCCCCAACCGACCACCCCCTCCACGCGAATTTGTACCCTTCTTCGTGGGGTTCGACATCCGACCTTCGTCGGAATCGAGATGGGGCTGCGACCTTTGGTACCAGGGTGACGCCCCTGCGGGGCTTACCCTTCGCTAGGCTCTTCAACCCCGACGCAGGTCGGGGTTGTTTGTATCGTGGTGTAACGTCCGATACCCATCGTTGTCGGGGTTGTTCGTGTTGGTGTCGCGTGTTGTGTATGTCCTGTGTCGAGTTTGGTTGCGGTGGGGGAAGGACGACCATTGGTGGTATTATGTTGTAATGTGTGCGTGCGTTATATCCCGATGATGAGTGTGGGGTGTGGCGATCCCGCCACCTGGCGGGATCGAATGACCTAGCGAAGGGTAAGCGTCACCTCGGTAGAGGTGGCGCGCCACCCTGGTACCACGTGATCCTCCAGAGCAATACGACTCCAACGCATGTTGGAGTCGTACCACTACCCCAGTGGGTACGTCGTTGAGGTTGAATTATGGCACATGTTTCACCCAGACAATATCTGTAGGGGTGCGACATCCGACGTGCGTCGGAGTCGAGGAAGGGTGTGGCTTCGTTCGTACCAGGGTGGCGAGGCTTCGCCTCTTACCCTTCGCTAGGCTCTTCGATCCCGACGAAGGTCGGGATCGCCCCGATGCGGTCGCCCGTCCATTGCCCGCGTATGAATGCGGTAATTCCGACATCCGTTGGGGTTGCCCCGATACGGTCGCCCGTTCATTGTCCGTGTATGAATGTGGTAACTCCGACATCCGTCGGGATATCCCCCGAATAGAGGTATTGGACACATCGCAACCCAATGCTCCCTTATACTGATCACGAGACGAAACAACCCCTATTTTTGTTGAGTTCGCCCCTGATTGGGTCATAGCGCACACCGCGACTACATGTACCCTTGCACCGATCACGAGACGAAACAACCCCGACGGAAGTCGGGGTTGCATGCCCTAGCGAAGGGTAAGCAATGCCCTAAAAGGGCGTTGCGCCACCCTGGATTGGCATTCGTCTGACAACCCTCACGACTCCGACGAAGGTCGGATGTCGTACATTCCCGAAAAGGGGTTGTGAAATTCCGGAGATGTAGGTGCGCTAAATCGGAAACCCGAACCTAGGTAAATCGAAGTTGGGAACTTAGAGTTGTCGAAGTTCCCAACTTAGGCACATCGAAGTTCCCAACTTAGAATTTTTAAGTTCGGAGCTCGGTACGCACCACGTTCGGAACACGCATCGGCAGAGGCTTTATGGCGAAGCTCCAATTCACTGGATCTTAGTGTTATGTACGTCGCCTGTTGGCTGATGTTTGATACTACTTTCATCTTCCCCTTTTTGAGACTTCATGCTCCTCCCTTTTTAATTAACATTGAGCTTATGGCGCTGATTCTTGTATTTTATATACAATCTTGTTATATTGCGAATAGCCACATTTGATATCTTGCTGTAGCGGATATGCCGCTACAACATCAATTGATCGAATATGAATTTGTATAACAATCAGAAAATA
>JAUNLH010000029.1 GCA_030532365.1 Porphyromonas sp. | reverse complement strand
TAAGTTCCCAACTAAAAATAATCTTAGTTCGGAACTCTTATTTTGGAGGGATCAGTCATTAAGTTTCGCAAGATGAAGTTGGGATGTTTTCTAATTTCCTACTGAGGGAAGTTTGGATTATCTTTGTAGAGAAGCGATGATAAGCACGCAAGTCGGTTTGTAATCCATAATGAGAGTATAAAACATGAAGATTGACGCGGTTGAGATGGAGGTAGTGGATGTGAGATACCACTCATCTATCCTATTTACATTGGAGCTCAAAATGACCGGAGCCAAGAGCGGGACGCCCATAGCCTATAAGCCGGGGCAATTTGTGCAACTACAAGTGCCAAGCGTTGACGGCATCTTACTGCGCCGTCCGTTCTCTATCTATTACACCCGAGAGGATGTACTAGGGCTTTTGATACAGATAGCAGGCAAAGGCACGAGAGCTCTTGCTGAAGCTGCCACACCGGGTGCTCGCTTTAGTGTCGTGCTTCCGCTGGGCAATCACTTTAGTACTCCTGCGGGGCAGAAGGCTCTGCTCATCGGTGGTGGAGTGGGCATCGCACCACTTTTCTCTCTAGGTCAGTCACTTAAGGAGCAGGGGGTCGAGGTCTCCTTTCTTCTAGGTGCTCGGGATGCCGGTGCCTTTCCGGACCTAACGCCCTTTGGGGAGGTGGGGGAGCTATATATTACTACAGAAGACGCCTCATTGGGGGAAAAGGGATTTGTGACAGATCATACGATCATGAACACTGAGCATCTCGATTTTTCACAGATCTATACCTGCGGTCCGACACCTATGATGAGGGCTGTAGCGCAGTACGCTATTGAGCGAGGAATACCGTGCGAAGCATCGCTAGAGAACCACATGGCATGCGGCTTTGGGGTGTGTCTTTGTTGTGTAGAGCCTACCATCGAGGGGCACCAGAGGGTGTGCGTAGATGGACCCGTCTTTGATGTTAAAGAGCTAACTTGGTGAGACTTATGAAGCAGCTTGAAGTAGAAATAGGTAAAGGACTTAAGTTAAAAAACCCCGTCACCGTCGCATCCGGTACATTTGGAGAGGGGCTTCTGATGAGCAACATCTACGATGTAGGGCAATTGGGAGCCATATTTGCCAAAGGAACCACGCTCGAACCCCGTGAGGGGAACCCTCCCCAACGAATGGCGGAGACCTATGGGGGTATGCTCAACGCCGTAGGACTGCAAAATAAGGGTATAGAGTACTTCTGTAATGAGCTGTACCCTAGAGCTATAGAGCTAGGTACCGAGATCATACCAAACATTAGTGGGTCTTACGTGTCGGACTACGTAGAGGTAGCGGCAAGAGTCAACGAGCTAGAGAAGATCCATGCCGTAGAGATAAATGTCTCGTGCCCCAACGTCAAGGAGGGCGGTATGGCATTTGGTACCACCCGAGAAGGGATAGAGGAGGTGGTCTCGCACGTACGTGATGTGTGTGATAAGACGATGATTGTCAAGCTCTCACCTAATGTCACGGACATAGCTGACATCGCTCGTGCCGCAGAGGCGAGTGGCGCTGATGCTGTGTCTTTGGTAAATACATTTTTAGGCATGGCTGTAGATGTGCGGAAGCAGAGACCGGTGCTCTCGACCATCACAGGTGGGCTCTCCGGCCCGTGTATCAAGCCTATTGCGCTCAGAATGGTGTGGCAGGTGGCAAACGCAGTCAGCATACCAGTGATCGGGCTAGGTGGTATCCGTACGTGGGAGGATGCTGTGGAGTTTTTGCTTTGCGGCGCATCTGCCATCCAGGTAGGTACCTATAACTTTGTAGACCCATTGGCTCCTCTGAAGATCATCGAAGGGATCAAGCAGTACATGGAGGAGGCAGGTGTCGAGCAGGTCAGTGACTTGATAGGTACACTTGAGATTTGAGCACCAGCTTGTTAGAGAGCTCTTCGTAATACCCGAGATATAGATGATAATCAGGTGCTTCGGGTAGTTTTACCGCGCTTCACAGCCATTTCTCCATCGTAGTTCACCGAAATGAATATAAGGTTGATTATGTTAAGTTGGCAATATGGGGTTGGATATGGGAACTGTTTTTCAGTATATTTGTATTGACTCGGAGCAAGTGATACTTCATATCCCCACTCCGTTCCCAATGGTCTCCCGAGGGGATCATTTTAGACACAAAACAACATTCTAGCTAAGTATATGATCTTAAAGCGTCTATCGCTAGTCAACTATAAAAATATCGAACGTGCCGATCTTGACTTCTCTGACAAACTTAATTGTATCATTGGAGCTAACGGCATGGGTAAGACGAACTTACTTGATAGTATCTACTACCTCTCCTTTACCCGACCGAACATCTATATCCCCGACTCTATGGTGATACGTGATGGGTCTGAGATGGCTGTAATAGACGCTGAGTATGAGGCAAATGGCAAGAAAGACTCTCTCTACTTAGGACTTAGGAATGGTAAGTCTAAAGTGCTGAAGCGCAATAAGAAGACCTACTCCAAGCTCTCTGATCATATCGGGCTCTTCCCGCTCGTGATGATATCCCCTGCCGACAGTGAGCTGATCTTTGGTGGTAGCGGAGAGCGGCGTAAGTTTGTAGACCAGATAGTTTGCCAGGAGTCTCGCCAATACATGAATGCTGCCATACTTTATCGGAGACTCCTTGAGCAGCGCAATGCCATACTGAAGCAACCTTATAGCATCGATCTCAACGTCCTCTCTATCGTAGACCATCGTATGGCGAATGTAGGTGCTTCGATACTGAGGTATAGAGCGGAATGGATAGAGCGCATACGTCCCCTATTCTTGGAGTATTACCAGACAATATCTGACTCCTCCGATGTTGTTGACCTGCAGTATCTCTCCTCTCTCCGTGAGATAAGTTCAGTAGACTTTGGCACCGAGACCAGTGAGGATCTACTCGAAGCATGGCAGTGTACTCTAGATAGAGACAAAGCACTAGGATACACCACCATAGGACCTCACAGAGATGATCTAGAGATGCTCCTTAGCGGTCACCTGATCCGTCGGGTAGGCTCACAGGGGCAGAATAAGAGTTATCTCATCGCCCTCAAGTTTGCTCAGTTTGCCCTACTTCGCGAGCTTCACGGCAACAACACACCGATCATCCTACTAGATGACATATTTGACAAGCTCGATGAGCATCGTGTGAGTAGAATAGTCAATCTGGTTGCAGGTGAGGACTTTGGGCAGATCTTTATGACCGATACCAATAGGAAGTACCTTGATCAAATTTTAGCTCAACTTCCAGTCCAAAACCACAGTATACTACACACTGTCGATGGCTCCTTCACCCCACTATAGATGAGGCGATATACCACAGAAAAGATAGATAAGCTCCTGAAAAACAAGAAGGAAGAGATGGGGCTACTGCAACTCGTAGAGCGGCAGCAACGCCTAACTAAACTCTGGGAGAATATCCCAGATCCAGCGCTACAACGGATAGAAGTAGATCGAATTGTGCGTCAGGAGGAGGGGCAACTGATATTGCGCTGCCACTCAAGCGTCGCTCTCAGCTATTTGAGACGGCAGAGAGCTCTGATAGAGCAGTATCTTGAGGATTTTATGCGAGCGGAAGGTCTGTCTACTCTCACGATCACCCTTTCTGATCTGTAGAGAAGATAAAGTGCTCTTGATCAGTCACTAACTCTTGGATCAATACATCATGATCCATCCTGGGCACAGGGTGATCTAATACCTGGAAGTGGTAGGCAAACCCTATGGTGAGCTTGATCTCATCTTGATGCTTGGAGAGGTAAGTGTCGTAAAAGCCACCACCGTGCCCCACTCTACCCCCGATGCTATCAAAAGCGACTCCCGGCATAATCATTATCTCGGGCACCAGAGCCTCCTCCTTGGGAGCAGTAGGCTCCCATATTTGGTAACTAGAGAGCTTAAGTTCTGCTGGATCACCGTTGTACGAGTAGAAATTCATGATCCGCTTTCCCTCTACTCGCGGCAGCAATAGCTGATGGCGACCCTCTGCTAGCAGGAACTGGATGAGTCTACCAGTCTGGATCTCATTTGGCATACTCAGGAATAGCGAAATCCTACTATCAGGGCATGCCTGAAGGCGAACAAGGAGGCGCTGGACTGCCTGCTCTGACCACTTCTCAATCAAAGTATCGGTAAGAGTCTCACTCTTAAGGGTCTTTATCTTTTGTCGGACTTCACTCTTCTTCATCATTTCTTATGGTATTAGCTTGGAGCAAGGTATCAGGGATAGCCAATTCCTCTTTCGGGATCTGGTGGGGTGAGTAAATGCCATCTGCAAAAAAGCCGGAGACAACCTCAAACATAGGATCTGTCTTTGAGCGTATCATCCACCCCGCATCCGCACCATATATGTACTCAATGACAAGTGGGTAAAGAACCTCTGAGATACGGTCTTGAGCTAGGTATACGAGATAATTGCGAGGTCTAACTCCGTGTTTCGTTGCATAGTTAGCAAACTGCCACACAAGTCCTTGATTTAATAGGAATTGATAGCATTTCTCGGGATCACCAAGTCGTGAGAGTAGATCGCGATAGGTGTCGGCATAGTGAAAGGCAAACTGAGGTAGTAGTCCCTTCGAATAGACCTCCATGTAATAACTGTTGTAGCCGATAGTATCTGTAGGAACATAGACATCAGGCATTATCCCACCTCCACCAAAGACTGACCGTCCTCCCTTCGTCTTGTAAAGGAGCTCTGGATCAAAGTGGACACTATCTTCATGGAAGAGCTCTCCATTGTTATATCTATCCATCCAATCAAGGCTATACTCGCTAGAATTGCCAAGGGAGTATTCACGCTGTATACTTCGACCTGAAGGTGTGTAATAATGAGCGATGGTGAGATTGACAGAGGAGCCATCGTAGTACTCATAAGGCTTCTGAACAAGTCCCTTACCGAAGGTCCTCCTTCCTACGATGATAGCTACGTCATTATCCTGAGCGGCACCTGTGACGATCTCCGATGAGGAGGCAGACATACCGTCTACAAGGACATACACGGGAAACCCAACCAGCGTGCCAGTGCCATCACTATGGATCTCATAACGTGGATAGTGGAGACCTTCCATGTAGATGATTAGGCTATTAGGCGGAAGCATCTCATTAGCAATCTGTAGCGCCGATTGCATAAGTCCTCCAGGGTTACCTCGTAAGTCTAGGACAAGCCCTTTAGCACCCTCGCTGCGGAGCTTTGCAACTGCTTGCATGAAGTCATTGTACGTATTGAAAGCAAAGTTGCTTAGCCTTACACTTCCTAACGAATCATTGACCATAAAAGCACCCTCTACCTGACGGACATTGACAGTACCACGACGCACCTGTACCTGCTCGATCTCCTTTTTATTGTACGATCGGACTCCTAGATCTACAATACTCCCTTCTGCTCCTCGCAAGAGTGAGCGTATAGAGTCTGCAGGGATACCACTCAACGGCTCTCCATCTGCGCTTACGATCCTATCACCTGCCTTGATACCTGCGATGTCGGAGGGGCCATTGGGGATTACACTCACCACTATCGCAGTATCCTTAATTGTATTAAAGGTAACCCCAATACCCGAGAAATGACCCTCTAATGACTCTTTTTCAGATTCTTTCTGCTCGCGTGTCAGGTAAGTCGAGTGTGGGTCTAGCTGATTGATGAGCTCAGGGATCAGGTTATTGACCAGCTCCTCCGTAGAGACGCTATCTACATAGTACTCCTCTATCAAGTCCAGCGTGGCATTGAGCTTATCCATAGAGGTATACCCTTTACGGAAGCGCAGCTTAGAGCTCGAACCTATGAAGACTCCAGCGCCTAAGAATAGCAGCAAGACAAAAGCTATAGTAAAGTATCGACCTACCTTTTCTTTCATATAGACACTTGTTCCACCTCGATACCGGCTTCCCTTAGCAGGTCAATTCCCTCTGTCAGTCGATAAGGGATCGAGTATACCACTCTCTTGATGCCGGCTTGTATGATCAGCTTAGAGCACTCTAGGCATGGGGCGTGAGTGACATAAATGGTAGCTCCTTGACTGTTGTTGTTAGACGCAGCGACCTTTGTAATGGCATTGGCTTCGGCGTGCAGGACGTAGGGATACGTATGATTGTTCTCATCCTCGCAGACGTTCTTAAAGCCCGAGGGAGTGCCATTGTACCCATCTGAAATTATCATCTTGTCCTTCACTATAAGAGCTCCCACCTTTAGGCGGTTACAGTACGAGCTTTCTCCCCATATCTCTGCCATCCGTAGATAGCGTTTATCGATTGTTAATTGCTTCTCATCCATAAGAAAACTACATTGCCTCTGGCATCTCAATTCCAAGTAGTCCCATAGCTTGCTTGAGCACCTTAGCGGTACTCCGTGAAAGGAGCAGTCGCAGGTCACGCTGCACTGGGTTCGGCTCATTCAGTATGCTGTGGTCATGGTAAAACTGGTTAAACTCCCGACCTAACTCGTAGGCATAGTTGCAAATGATCGCTGGAGACATTATATCGCCCGCCTGCTTGACAACCGCAGGGAAGTCATCCAGACGGCGCACTAGAGAAATCTCCTTCTCCGAAAGGTCAATCTCCTTAAAGTCCTGGATGTCCACTTCATTTGCACGTCTCAGCACACTCTGAATTCTAGCATAGGTATACTGGATAAAGGGACCTGTATTCCCATTGAAGTCGATAGACTCCTCAGGATCGAACAACATGTTCTTCTTAGGGTCTACCTTCAGGAGGAAGTATTTGAGGGCACCTAGGCCGACCTTTCGCGCAATCTCGCGACGTTCAGACTCGGGATGATCCTGCACTTTACCTTGATTGGAAGAAACCTGAAATGCCTCCTCTATCATCTCTGCCATCAGGTCGTCAGCATCAACGACTGTACCCTCGCGGCTTTTCATCTTGCCATGTGGGAGTTCGACCATACCGTATGAGAAGTGCTTTAGATCCTTACCAAAGGAAAAGCCTAGCTTGTCTAGAATCACAGAGAGCACTTGGAAGTGATACTCCTGCTCATTACCAACGACATAAATCATTTGGTCAATGTCGTAGTCACTGTGTCGGAGCTTGGCAGTTCCGATGTCTTGTGTAATGTATACAGAAGTGCCATCCGACCTGAGGAGGATCTTCTTATCATACCCCTCTGAGGTCAGGTCTGCCCACACTGAGCCATCCGACTCCTTGACAAAGATTCCCTCATCAAGCCCTCTTAAGACCTCTCCTTTACCTATCAGGTAGGTCTCACTCTCATAATAGATCTTATCGAAGTCGACACCAAGCTGACGGTAAGTCTCGTCAAATCCCTCATAGACCCAGCCATTCATCATCTTCCAAAGCTGAGTTACAGCCTCATCGCCCTCTTCCCATTTCTGGAGCATCTGTCGGGCCTCCTGCATAAGCTTGCTTTGTGCTTCTGCTTCCTCCGCTGTCAAGCCAGTAGCCTCCAACTCACGGAGTTCTTCTTTGTAGTGTTTATCAAATAAGACATAAAAGTCACCCACCAGGTGGTCCCCCTTCTTGCCCAAAGACTCTGGGGTCACCCCATCGCCCCACTTCTGCCACGCAAGCATTGACTTACAGATATGGATGCCGCGATCGTTGACAATATTTGTCTTGACGACCCGCTTCCCATTGGCGGTCAGTATCTGAGAAAGGCTATACCCCAGTAGGTTATTACGAATGTGTCCTAGGTGTAGCGGTTTATTGGTATTGGGAGAGGAGTACTCTACCATATAGAGCGGGGCACCCTCCCCGACAGGAGTAAAGCCAAAGTCATCACACTTATCTATCTCTAGGAGATAAGATGCAAAGACCTCGTCCTGTAGGGTTAGATTCAAGAAACCATTCACCACGTTATAGCTCTTCACCAACCTTGGGAAGGTGGTTTGTAGAGCTCCACCTATCTCTTCACCCACAGCCACTGGGGCTTTCTTCGCTTGCTTTAGGAGCGGGAATACCACATACGTGTACTGCCCTTCAAACTCCTTCTTCGTTGGCTGGAGTGCTGGCTGTACACCGTCTACACCGTATAAGTCACTTACTACGGTTGCTATTGCTTTAGAGAGTTCGGACTCTATACCTTTGTAATCTTTATAACTCATCTGATTCATTCTATCATATTCTGCTCATCAGGGATCACTATCTTTGGCACCAGTGCTTTACCTTCCTCCACAGTTACATACCCGTATGCAATGATGATCACGGGATCCCCTTTAAGGAAGTGCCTAGCAGCTGCACCATTCAGACAGATCACTCCCGTCCCCCACTCTCCAGCGATGGTGTAGGTCTCTATTCTAGCTCCATTGTTCACATTAACCACCTGCACTTTCTCACCAGGTATTATCGAAGCAGCCTCCATGAGCTTGCTGTCTATTGTGATACTACCCACATAATTGAGATTGGCATCGGTGACGGTGCCACGATGGATTTTGGATTTTAGTACTTCTATTAACATGCTGGCTTTTAATGATCTTCTATCACAGACTCTTAATGCTTACAAATATACCAAATTATGAAGAAAGGTGACCAGCATAGTAACATTCAACTATGCCGGTCACCTTCCTCGTTTTCACAAGGAGTATCTAATGCTTAGAGATTAAGTTTCTGCTCTATCTCGGCAACCTTATCGTCCATCTTGAGGTTGTAGTAGATACCACGCAGTGCCATCAGGTACTCACTGTTGTCTGGCTCTACCTCCACAGCCTTCTCGAAGAATGGAAGAGCCTTCTTAAATAGCTCATTAGCTCTAGCGTCCTCCTTCTCGTACTCAGCGAAGTCAGTAATTGCATTAGCTTCACTCTTGATCATTACTGCCTCATTGTAGTAAATACGTCCGAGACCGATGATAGCATCGGCATACTGAGGATCAATCTCAAGAGCCTTTCTGAAGTTCGCTTCCGCCTGCTTAGAATCCTTAAAGCCCTGCTCGTATACAGTAGCTAGGACGAAGTAAAGCTGAGCATTCTCAGGGTTGTCAGCAATAGCCTTCTCTAGGTACTCCTTAGCTACATCGTTCTTACCCTGACGGATGTAAACGTTGATCATGTTGAAGAGGAAGAACTGCTCCTCTGGGAAAAGCTCTGCGCCCTCCTGTAGGGTATTCATGAAGCTAACAGTATCACCAGCTGTGACATAGCTCTGTGCTAAGAGCTGATACACGTCGTTCTGGCGATAAGGAACGCTCTTGATAGACTCATACTCTGCGATAGCATTTTGCAGGTTCCCCTCGATCTGAGAGGCGGTATAAGCACTAAAGAAGCCAATCTGCATACTCATAGAGTCCTGCTCAGCAGCTGGAGTGTCGGCCAGCAATGGGAGCTTCTTGACATCTACAAACTTCTTAAAAAACTTGTGAGCACCCTCAAAGTCATTATTTTCCATGTATGCTGAGCCTGCATTTATTAGGAAGCCGTAGTAAGTAGCGATGGCATTCTTCATATTCTCCACGTCACGCTTACCCAGTTTCTCCTTCTTATTGGCTGTCTGCTCGCTCAGCTTATACGCCTTGATGTAGCTCTCTATCATCTTATCTAGAGCGTTGTAGAAGTTACCCTCATTGACGTTCTGCCCCATCTGAAGTGCAAGATAGTCTCGCTCTACACTAGTCTCTTCAATGAAACCAGCCACATACCAAGTCTGAGCAAGATCCTTAGTCTCAGGGTGCTCGAAAGCCGGTTGTAGGAGCTTACGAGCCTCGTTAAGGTCAGACTTATCCTTCTTTGCCATTCTCTCCACCTGCTTTACTAGCTTGCTTTGTGCCATTACAGATGGTAGTTGTGCAAATGAAATTATTGTGGCAACTACTGCTATGAACAATCCTCTTTTCATGTCTTGTAATTTTCTTTATTTGGTTAGTTCTATTATTTTTATCTCTTCGCTCTGTCTCCCCGTACCAAAGGTAACAAAAAATCTGAGTGTTATGATAATACTCTATATTTCGTTTCCGATCGGTTAGTCTTTTGATGGAAGAAAAGGATATTAGTTTAACTAAAAAACCTACTCCAACTATCAATCATCCTGCTGAGAGCCCTCATCAGTCTCTGCAAAGATACCATCATCGGGGAGCTCCTCCTCGATGGTACCCTCGTCGCGCACCTCCTCTTCTGGCTTCTCCTCATCAGCAGGAACTCTACAGATACTGGCTATCTCATCTCCACGCTTGCTAAGATTGATGAGCCTAACACCCTGGGTATTTCTACCGAGCGTAGAGATATCCGCAATGTGAGTCCGGATCACGACACCACTCTTATTGATGATCATGATGTCATGCTCATCTGTAACGACCATGAGGGAGATCATGTCGCCCGTCTTCTCCGTTATCTTAAGCGTGATGACACCCTTCCCACCTCTGTTGGTGATGCGGTAGTCCTCTACCTCAGAGCGCTTTCCAAACCCATTCTCGGAGACTACCAGGATGTTCTCTGTGTCAGGATCCTTGACAGCCACAGCACCGACCACCTCATCGCCCTTACCGTCAGGGCGAATACCGATGACTCCGGCCGAAGCTCGTCCCATACTGCGTAGTATGTTCTCTGGGAAGCGGATTGCCCTACCCTTCTTCGTACCTATAAAGAGATCCTGAGATCCATTGGTCAGAGTCACAGAGACCACTTTGTCCTCATCATTCAGATTGATGGCAATGATGCCGTTTCTCCTTGGGCGTGAGAAGTCTACGAGCTTTGACTTGCGCACTCTACCATGCTTGGTAAAGAAGGTTAGATAGTGGGAGTTGACAAACTCCATGTCCGTCTCTAGGTGCTTTATTCTCAGCACTGTAGAAATCCGATCATCGGGCTCTAGGCTCAGTATGTTTTGTATTGCCCTACCCTTAGATGTTCTTGATCCCTCAGGGATATCGAAAACTCTCAGCCAGTAGCAGCGCCCCATCTCGGTAAAGAATAGCAAGTGCGCGTGCATCGAAGCAGAGTAGATATACTCTACAAAGTCCTCCTCTCTTGTATCAGAGCCACGTGCCCCTACTCCCCCTCTACCTTGCACACGGAAGTCTGCCAGCGGAGTCCTCTTGATGTATCCATAGTGGGAGAGCGTGATGACCATGTCATCATCGGCATAAAAGTCCTCGAGGGAGATCTCTGCCGGATCAAGCTCTATCTCAGTCTTACGCTCATCGCCGTACTTCGCTATTATCTCCACTAATTCGTCAGAGATGACACCGTAGAGTATGTTCTCATCAGCCAGAATGCTCTCGAAGTACGCCACTTTCTCCTCCACCTCGGCATACTCGCTTCTCAGCTTATCTTGCTCAAGACCTGTGAGTTGCCCTAGTCGCATCTCTACTATAGAGCGTGCCTGTATCATAGAGAGGCTGAAGCGCTCCATCAGTCGCTCCATTGCATCGGTCTGACGTGGGGAGCTCTTGATGATCGCGACTACTTCGTCGATATTATCCGTAGCAATGATGCGTCCCTCAAGTATATGCAGACGCTCCTTAGCCTTCTGAAGGTCAAACTTGGTCCTCCTCGTAACTACCTCATACCTGTGGGTCACAAACTCACTGATCAAGTCCTTAAGGTTAAGGAGCTTAGGACGACCATTCACGAGTGCGATATTGTTGACACTGAAGGAGCTCTGCAGAGCTGTATAGCGGTATAGTTTATTGAGTACAACCCCTGAGTTGGCATCGCGCATCACATCAACCACAATACGGATCCCGAGCGCACCGCTACTCTCATCCTGGACATTAGAGATACCGTCGATCTTCTTTGTCGTTGCCATCTCCGCGATGCTCATCACCAGATCCTTCTTCACGACACCATAAGGGATCTCAGTGATGATGATCTGATCATGATTCTTCTCCGACTCGATGACTGCCTTGCCACGTAGTACGATACGACCTCTACCTGTCTCAAATGCATCACGGACCCCCTCAAAGCCGTGGATCACACCTCCTGTGGGGAAGTCTGGAGCCTTTACATACTCCATCAGCTCCTCGATGGTGATATCTCCACGCTTCTTGATAAACTCTAGCGTAGCTTGGAGTACCTCCGTAAGGTTGTGCGGGGGCATGTTTGTAGCCATACCGACAGCAATACCTGAGGCTCCATTGACGAGCAAGTTGGGGATCTTAGCAGGCAAGAGTGCCGGCTCACGAAGAGAGTCGTCATAGTTAGGCACCATGTCTACGGTATCCTTATTGATGTCTGCCAGCATCTCCATGGCAAGTGGTGCCAGCCTACTCTCCGTATAACGCATAGCAGCGGGCTCATCGCCATCGATAGATCCAAAGTTACCGTGCGGATCCACCAATGGGTATCTCATCGACCAATCCTGAGCAAGACGTACAAGTGCCAGGTAGATAGAGCTATCACCGTGTGGGTGAAAGCGACCCATCACATCTCCCACCGTCCTTGCACATTTCTTATAAGGCTTATCTGGTGTATTGCCAAGGTCATTCATTCCAAAGAGAATACGCCTATGCACGGGCTTAAACCCATCACGCACATCAGGCAGTGCTCTACTCACAATCACAGACATGGCATAGTCGATGTAAGAGCTCTTCATCTGCTCTTCTAGGTTGACACCAATCACCGAGTCCTCTTGTCCGTGGTTCTCTTCGTGTTCGAAATCGTCTCGCATCTTAATTACAAATGTTATTCCTAAAAACTCTACAACGCCCGCACTCCACCTATATAAAGCATGGAGCGCACGCATACTTCAATCTATCCTCAAAGGTACCAAATCTCCGGCAAAGTACCGACACGCGATCCGAACCCCATGGAAAGAGACCTCTGAACTTAGATTTTCTAAGTTCCCAACTTAGGTGCATCGAAGTTCCGAACTTCGACAACTCTAAGTTCCCAACTAAAATTGAGCGAAGTTCCCAACTCGTATTTTACTGGGGTACAAAGCTAGAATATCACATATCCGGGTCATGATTTTGACGTTATACATCTAATATTTATAGGTCTCACATACTGCTTATTTCTACTCTTCTGTCTGGCCCATCCGCTCTTCTTAATTGTAATGTAGTGGCGCACCGGTCTCAGCTACTTCTGAGATTATTCTATTTTTCGGCGACCCTGCCAGGTAGTCGTAAATTATGGTTAAGTTTGGGCTTGAATTCGTGTAATGACTAATAAATTACAAACCTACGCTAGATGAGTCAAGCATCCCTATCCAGCAGTCAGACCACTAAGCCTACACGACAAGAGGTGAGCCGTGACATTTTGTACATAATTGTAGGCTCCCTGATACAAGCTATTGGTTATTCTGTATTTGTGGCTCCTAGTGAGATTGTGCCTGGTGGCATTTATGGTATCACTATCACGCTCAATCATATCACCAAAGGGGTATTTAGCTTTATGCCTAATGGGGTGCCGATAGGTATCACAGCGCTCTTCTTCAACATCCCGCTCATGATCCTTGCGGCTAAAAAGCTAGGTCTCTCCTCTGGGTGGAAGACCGCACTCACCTTTACGCTCATCTCTATATTTACAGATACCACCAGCTATCTGATGAAGCAGCAGTGCCTAGTGCCTGAGGATCGCATACTAGCTGCAGTGTATGGTGGTGCTATAATAGGTGTGGGGGTCTTTATAATCTTTCAAGCTGGTGGTACGAGTGCCGGCACTGATGTCGTGGCTAGAGTCATTGCAAATGGGCGAAATATCAAGCTGAGCAATGCCATCGTCGTCGTAGACTCCATAGTGGTTTTGCTTGGGTTGCTTGCTTTTAAGGATTGGACCGTACCCCTCTACTCTTGGCTTACCATCTTTGTCTACGGCAAGGTGGTGGACTTCTTTCAGCCAGAGAACCCCAAGCGGGCAGTCTTCATCGTCTCAACCAAGACCGAGGCCTTGCACGACCTACTCGTGGGTGAGCTAAACCTAAGAGGAACGATAATCAATGCTAAAGGGCTCTACAAGGGGCGCCAGCGTGAGATCATCTTTCTCATCACAGAGCGGAAGATACTACCACTACTCAAGAGCTCTGTGCTGGAGATAGATCCCTCTGCTTTTATATCAACGATGGATGCGAGTCATGACCCAGCGGAGGTCTTTCTGGATGAGGATGCCTGAGGGTACCTTACATTTTGATTATCTTTGTGCCAAATGAGAGGAGAGAAAAGAGAGCAAAAAAAGTGGATTACCACTGTAAAGAGCACAATGGCGAGGATCAACCCCTTTGTGTTCATGCTGCTTCTGTATTTCCTCAGCCTGCTGCTCCCAGGCAATTATAGCTTGTGGAATCAGCTCAAATACAGTCAGGAGATCCGAAAGCAGAAGAGGGAGATCGCCTATCTCGAGAAGGAGATAAAACAATCTACCAAAGCCCTAGAGGAGCTACAGTTTGAGGAGGATATGCTGGAGAAGTATGCCCGGGAGAAGTACCTCATGAAGGCACCTGATGAGGATATCTACCTCCTTAGGTAGAGTGGTAAGCCTGACAGCTTGATAATTAAGTAGATATGAGCAAAATAAATATTTCGACGATAAGTACAACAAGGACCATAGGAGCCTTGCTTGTGCTAGTAGCTGCAGTCCTTTATCTTTTCAACACTATTGTGGCACCTTGGGTTATGATAGCAGGGGCTCTTGTCATCGGCGTTGCCTACATCCTGAAGGCAATCCTCTATAAGGCGACTGCGGTACGTGAGCGTAGGCTAGAGAAGATGGGGATGCTCGGAGGGCTACACTACTTCCTCTCCGGCAGCTTTATGCTCAAGGAGTCGGGGCTGTGGGTGATATTATTTGCAGTTGCGACTGTCTTCTTTGTCTACGCAATCTTTGTGGGAGCAAAGGTAGCAGAAGTCAAGGAGTAGTTGTGGTCTTGCCCTCAAGGGAGACCTATTGTTAAGGAGAGAAAGTATATATGGAGCGTAGCAATAAAGTGGTGGTGATCCCCACCTACAATGAAATAGAAAATATAAGAGCCATCATACTGGCTGTCATGGAGCTGGAGGAGCCGTTTGATGTACTAGTCGTGGACGATAACTCTCCCGATAGAACCGCCGAGGAGGTAAGAAAGCTGGAGGTGGAGTATCCAGAGCGAGTTCATCTACTTCTCCGAACAAAGAAGCAAGGGCTTGGCACTGCCTATATAGCAGGCTTTAGATGGGCTCTAGATCAAGGCTACCACTACGTCCTAGAGATGGATGCAGACTTTAGCCATAACCCGAAGGACCTAGTGCGCCTCTACGAGGCTTGCTCTGTAGGCGGTGCTGACGTGGCTATTGGCTCTCGGTATGTACAGGGTGTAAATGTAGTCAATTGGCCTCTGGGGCGTGTGCTGATGTCCTACTTCGCCTCAAAGTATGTGCAACTCGTCACTGGGCTCAATGTCAATGATGCCACAGCTGGGTTTGTATGTTACAGAGCAGAGGTACTCTTCACAATGGAGCTGGACAAGGTAGCTTTTAAGGGCTACGGATTCCAGATAGAGATGAAGCATACTGCCAAGCAGTGCGGATTTGAGCTGGTGGAAGTGCCTATTGTATTTGTGAACCGGGTCCTCGGGACAAGCAAGATGAATACTTCGATCTTTGGAGAGGCGTTCTTTGGAGTGTTCCGCCTCCGGTGGTGGAGTTGGACCCGCAAATACCCCCAAAAGGGTAGTCATCGCCTGGAGGAGGGCAATAATAGTGAGCATAAGGAGTCATGAGCTATCTAATTAAGAACGCAACTATAGTCAACGAGGGTACAACTCAGGTCGCATCTCTCCTCATAGAGGGGAGTGAGATTGCACGCATCATACCCCACGGCTCACCGCTACCCGACGCCACCCACGTCATAGAGGCGGAAGGGCTCTACTGCCTCCCAGGGATCATTGATGACCAAGTACACTTTAGAGACCCTGGGCTCACCCATAAGGGAGACTTGACTACCGAGAGCGAGTCAGCCCTATTGGGGGGAGTGACCTCCTTCATGGAGATGCCCAATACCATCCCTCAGACGACTACCATAGAGGCGTGGGAAGAGAAGATGAGTATGGCTTCGGAGAAGTCTAGAGCCAACTACTCCTTTTACTTCGGTGCAACCAACGATAATGTCGCACTCCTAGAGCTCCTGGATCTCAGATATACACCTGGAGTCAAGGTATTTATGGGTTCTTCGACCGGAAACATGCTGGTGGACTCAGAGGAGTCTCTGAGGGCGATATTTCAAAACTCCCCAAAGATTATAGCTGTACACAGCGAGAGCGAACCAATCATACAGGAGAATATAAAGCGCTATAAGGAGCAATACGGCGAGGATCCAGACCTGAAGTGGCATCCATACATCAGGAGTAGAGAAGCATGCTATGAGAGCAGTGTAAGAGCTGTAGCGCTCGCAAAAGAGACAGGCGCTAGGCTTCATATCCTTCATATCTCAACCAAAGAGGAGTTGGAGCTGCTATCCCCTGACAGTGAGACGCCTCTAGCAGAGAAGCAGATCACAGGTGAAGTCTGCGTGCACCATCTATGGTTTGATGACGAGGATTATGACAGACTTGGCACGCGAATCAAGTGGAACCCAGCGATTAAGCAGAAAGCAGACAAGGAGGCACTCCGTAAGGGTGTCAACAACAGGGTACTGGATATTGTAGCGACAGATCATGCGCCTCACCTCCCTACTGAGAAGCGTGGAGGCGCACTAAAGGCTGCTAGTGGGGGTCCTCTCATACAGCATTCGCTCTTAATGATGCTTGAGATGGCTCGTGATGGGATCTTTGAGCTTGCTACGGTGGTAGACTTGATGTGTCACCGACCTGCCGTGCTCTTTGGTGTCGAGAGAAGGGGCTTCATACGTGAGGGATACAAGGCAGATATCGTGCTAGTTAAGCCTGATACACCATGGGTCGTAGCTAAGGACAACATCCAGAGCAAGTGCGGATGGAGCCCACTTGAGGGTGAGACATTGCACCATCAAGTGTGGTATACATTTCTCAATGGAGCTCCCGTGGTAAGTGAGGGCGTACTCGATCCCCTGCTTGCTAAAGAGAAGAAGGAGGCATTGACGTTTAGCAGATGATGGTTAAAGGTAGACTATGGATTAGCAGTCTTTTCTTCCTCATTATCACGGTATTGGGGATACAGACAGCGGCAGCACAAGGAATAGATATAGATCGCCAACTAGCTGAGCGTCAGGAAGAGGAGGTATATGACGACAGTGACGCTGATCGACATGGGGGCAACTTGATTAGCTACTACCTGAGTCCGAGGACAGGCGATGCTCGCCCCGCCTACATTGACACTCTGAAACTCAATTACTTCCACCGTGCATATATCGAAGGTCAGAGCGTTGCCGAGTCTTTTACCGGTACCTACGCCTCTCCATATCAGTCTAAAATCTACTTTGATAGGCCGATGAACCGAGTAGGAGACTTCTACTTTACTCTCCCCTACTCCCATTTGATACGCAGCAACGAACGTATCCAGTGGTACGATACCAAGGTGCCATATACATTTTTGTCGTATAGCACCATTGGGCTTGGTCAGGACAGAGAGCAGAGCTTCTCTGGGACTTACACTGCTAATATCGGTACGAAGTGGAACTATGGTGGGGATGTAGATATTGACTACACGGCTGGGATCTACGCTGGTACTGCGAGCAATAACATTACTTACCGCATTTTCACCTCCTACGAAGGTGACCGATACAAGGCAAATCTTTCGATCGGCAATACCAATGTGGTGAACCAAGAGAGCGGCGGTATTACAGATATGCGATATGTGACTCACCCTGATGACTTCTCAGATGGTAGGAGGGCACTGCTACCTAAGGACATACCAACGAAGTACCAATCTACCTGGAATAGAGTGGTCTACGGTGTAGGACGGCTTCACCATAAGTACAGTCTCGGCTTCTATAAAGATCTGGACGAGCCCCTCAAGAGTAGCGCCCTAGCAGTCGATACATTGGCTCTACCCGCTCCCGATGATGGGCTTACACTTCCGCCAGATACCTTGGGAGCTCCGCAGGCAACGCATGGGGAACCTCTTCAACGTGTAAGAAGAGGACACTCCTCAGAGCAGTCGGAGGAGTCTGACATGGAGGGTAAAAGGAAAGGAGAGCAGAAGCCACGGAGGCTCTTTGTGCCAGTGACCAACCTCTTTCATGACTTTCAGATGGAGCGAGGTCGGCACACATTTATCTCCAGAGACCCTGCTTGGCTAAAGGAATATCCTGAGCCGGTGATACCTAAGCCGCAAGGAGCGACCTACTTCCCTAATGATCGCTTTTATGCGACTAAGATATCCAATACACTTGGCATCGAGCTTCTTGAGGGCTTCCATGACTGGGCGAAGATGGGGGTAGCCGCTTTCGTCTCATTTGACTATAAGAACTTTAGGCAACCTCTCATCGATCCAGAAGATGCCAAACGTCTGGACCTAGAGGAGGAAGCCATCGTAGAGAAGCAGAACACGACATACGTAGGAGGGCGCATCAGCAGTGACTCTTACAAGCACTTTAGTTACTATGTCTGGGGGCAAGTAGGTCTAGTGGGTGCACAAGCAGGTGAGGTGGACGTTAGAGGTGAGATAGCTACCAACTTCTCCCTCCTTAAGCAGGACGTGGGGCTAAAAGCCACTGCAAACCTCTTGAATGTCCCACCATCGTTTTATCTTAGACGGTTTAAGGGATCATTGGTTGAGTGGGAGCAAGACTTGAATATGATACAGGTCTTGCGAGTTGGAGGTGAGCTAACGCTGCCCAAGACCAACACCCGAGTGCATGCCAACTTCGAAACCCTTCAGAACCCCCTATTCGTTAATGCTGAAGCCAAGCCGGAGCAGAAACTGACCAACACTCGAGTCTTAGCAGTTGGGATAGACCAGAAGTTGACGTTCAAGTCACTGAACTGGGAGAATAGTATCGTGTGGCAAAATAGTAGCGATCATTCGGTGACTCCTTTGCCCGATCTTGCTATCTATTCCAACCTATACCTGCAGGGGCTGATTGCCAAGGTGATGACTATTCAAGTGGGAGTTGACGCTAAGTGGCACACTAAGTACAACCCACCCTACTACGAGCCTGTAACTCAGCTGTTCCGACCTCAAACAGAGGTCGAGTTAGGTGGCGATGTACCACTTTTGTCAGTCTATGCCAACATGCACCTAAAACGGGCACGCTTCTTTGTGATGTACCACAATGTAGGTGCGCTGTTGTTCCGACCCAATCACTTCACAATGCCATTCTACCCCACCTATCCACCCACGTTGAGGCTTGGCATTGCTGTAGATCTTAGAAACTAACGATGCAACTATCCAAAGAAGACAAAGAGGTCATTAAGGTTGTTGGCAGGAAAGGAAGTTATATCCTCGTCCTGACCTTGATATTCTGGTTGCTGCCACATTGTAATAGCTGTAACCGAGCAAAGAAGTCAGTTCCATCGGAGACCCTCCAAGTAGGTGTGGATCTTTTGCCTGGGAGCTTTGGGATAGACTCTGCCGGTTTGGTCACAGGTAGGCAAAAGGAGCTCATCGACCAACTCCTCCCAGAAGATAGCATCACGTGGGTGCCATTCACCGACCGCAAAGAGGCTCTAAAAGCACTTCAACAGGGCGAAATAGCGCTCTACGCAACATCATACCCCTATGCACAGAGCCAAAGCCTAAGTAAAGCCATTCCAACCGACTGGATATACAGCGAGACCTTCTCACTACTTCTATCCAAGGAAAATGAGGAGCGGTGGGAGACCCAGTTCCATGACATAGATCACCCAGTACCGGTATACGCATCGTCCGGGGAGCCTGCTGTCTCAGTCGTGCTTAAGAACCTACGTGAACTCTCCTACCCTGCCATCCAAGTAGAGGTCACTGAGCTCTCGCCTACTCAGCTATGTATCAAGCTAGTAAATGGCGAGTATGACTACGTTATGACAAATAAAGAGCTCGCGCACGCAGTAGCCACTGCAGATAGCACGATAGTGGCAATTGATGGTCTCACCTTTGAGACGCGACAAGTATGGCTAGTCAATGAGGAGCACCAAGAACTAAAAGATAAAATAGACGAAGCGCTCAGAACAAAGCAAAATAAGTAGAGAATAGAAAGGATAACAAGTTGAAAGACACAGAAATTATATCATTCGAAGACTTTGATCTAGCTCCTGCCGTGATGGATGGGCTAGATGCCATGAATTTTCAAAAGCCCTCCCCAGTGCAGGCAGCCTCAATACCCCACATCTTAGAGGGAGAGGACGTGATTGCATGTGCACAGACAGGCACCGGTAAGACCGCAGCTTTCCTATTGCCCATACTGAGCAAACTGGCATCCGGGGACTATCCAGAGCAGTACATCAATGCTGTCATTATGTCTCCGACGAGAGAGCTAGCCCAGCAAACAGACCAGCAGATCGATGCCTTCTCATACTTCCTTGGCATCAGCGCAGTTCCCATCTACGGTGGTACGGGGGGCATTGAGTGGGAGCAGCAAAAGAGAGCCCTCAGGCTCGGGGCAGATATCATCGTAGCTACCCCAGGGCGGCTCATATCGCACATCAATCTCAATACCGTCAACCTCTCGCACGTTAGCTTCTTTGTCCTAGACGAGGCTGACCGTATGCTCGACATGGGTTTCAATGATGACATCCTCGAGATCCGCAAAAAATTACCCGACAATGTGCAGACGATTATGTTCTCTGCCACCATGCCACCTAACATCCGCACTCTGGCAAAGAAGATCATGCGGGACCCAGTTGAGGTTAACATAGCTATATCACGCCCGCCAGAGTCCATCAATCAGAGCTGCTATTACGTGCACGAAGAGAGTAAGTTGTCCCTTCTTGTCCAGCTACTTAAGGAAAATGAGCAGAAGAAGTGCGTGGTCTTCTTCGCAGCGAAGGCGAGAGTAAGAGAGGCTTACCGCATGCTCAAGATGCAAGGGCTAAGCGTAGAAGAGATGCACTCAGACCGCGACCAAGAGTCACGAGAGGAGGTGATGCGAGACTTCAAAAACGGCAATACGCGCATCATCCTAGCCACTGACATCATCTCAAGAGGCATCGACATCGTAGACATCGACCTAGTCATCAACTACGACGTCCCCTCTGACTCTGAGGACTACGTACACCGCATCGGCCGCACCGCTAGAGGTGATCATGAGGCAGGTGCCGCCATCACATTTGTCAACGACAAAGACAAGCGGAGCTTTGACTCCATCGAGAAGTTCCTCGGCTACAAAGTAAGAAGAAACGAACTGCCTGAAGGCCTACAAACGACTAGACCTAAAAGGGCTTACAAAGGTGGCAGGAGAGGGACATCGAAACCCAGGAGTCAGCACCAAAGAGGAGGGGATCAAAGGCGGGACAACCAAGGCAAGCGCAGGCGCAACAATCGACCACGAGGAAGAGGAAAGAGCCCACAAAAATCCAACTAAACCCAAGACACAATGAGACCAGACTTTATAGCAGAAGATCTCCATATACTACAGCAGCAATTGTCACAACCTAAGCGAGTAGTCCTCCTCGGGCATGTCTCTCCAGATGGAGATGCTGTTGGCTCCACACTAGCCTTTGCACGTATCCTGGAGCAGCAGGGGCACCAAGTGACCGTCATCTACCCAACACCCTTCTCTCAAACACTTGCTTTTCTACCCGGTGCCGACCGCACTATTATTGGGAAAGATGAGCTAGAGAGAGCCGAAGAGGAGATAGCAAAGAGCGAAGTCATATTGTGCATGGACTTCAACGAAGCCTACCGCGTACAAGTCTTACTTACTAGCCTTGAAGCCTCTAGTGCCTTCAAGGTGATGATAGACCATCACCCCTACCCCGCGGACTTTACAGACCTTTCTTTTTCCTATCCTGCTCTCAGTTCGACCTGCTTGCTCACCTACCATTTGGTGCAAGCACTAGGCTGGGATCACTACATCGACAAGGGGGTCGCCACTTGCATCTATGTCGGGATGATGACCGATACAGGCTTCCTCACCTATAACTCCGACGACCCCTCCATCTACCTGACCATATCTGCTCTGCTCGAGAAGGGGATAGAGAAAGATGCAGTGACCTCTGAGATCACTCGCAATTTTAGCTTCAATAAGATCAAGCTCAATGCTTATCTCCTGAGCAATAAGATGGAGTTTTACCCCGAGTACAAGGCTTCGATCATCACCATGAGCATGGCAGAGAAGCGAAAGTACGACTACCAGATAGGCGATGTCGAAGGGCTTGTCAATGAGCCCCTGACCTCCAAGGAGATAGAGCTCTCTATCTTCTTGCACGAGATGCCCAGGATCACAAAAGTCTCCCTTAGGTCAAAAGGCGACTTCTCGGTGAATAAGTTTGCCAGTCAGTTCTTTAACGGTGGCGGACACTGCAATGCAGCTGGAGCAGAGCTATATATGTCGCTAGAGGAGGCCGTAAAGCTCGTAAGGCAGGCAGTCGAGATCATGCACCCCTAAAGAGGGGAATAATGGTATGGATACCCACTACAACCACCCACTACTGATCGCCGGTCCATGCAGTGCCGAGTCAAGAGAGCAAGTCCTAGAGACCGCATCGGCACTAGCAAAGTTGGGCGTTAAGTACTTCCGAGCAGGCGTCTGGAAAGCACGCACCTCGCCCGGGTGCTTCGAGGGCATCGGAGCTCCAGCTATTGAGTGGTTGGTGGAGGTTAGGGAAAGGTTCGGTATGCTTATAGGCACAGAAGTAGCTTCGCCCGAGCATGCTAGGCTAGCTCTGGATGCTAAGCTCGACTTCCTATGGATCGGAGCCCGCACCTCCTCAAACCCTTTTGTTGTTGAGCAGATTGCCTCATCCATGTCAGGCATTCCACCAACGACTCTTGTCTTGGTCAAAAACCCCATCGCACCGTCCCTCAAGCTATGGCAGGGAGCTATCAATAGGATGAGAGATCATGGTATAACCAATCTGGCAGCACTCCATAGGGGCTTTGACATCGGGCAACACCCCTACTATCGCAACTCACCACTCTGGCACCTTGCCCTAGAGCTAAGGCAAGCCGAGCCATCACTACCCCTACTCTTCGATCCCAGCCATGTGGCCGGTGAGAGCAAATATGTGCCAGACCTTGCGCTCCAAGCGCTCCAGCGCTGGTGCTACGACGGTCTGATGATCGAGAGCCACATCCACCCAACTGAAGCCCTTAGCGATGCCAAGCAACAGCTTACTCCAAATGAGATTGGGAAACTACTCGAGAGCATAACGGCTCTCCCCCGAGTGGCGAAGACGGAGCTGGGAGAAAGCCTGCTAGAGGACTACAGAAGTCAGATCGATCAGATTGATGAGGAGATCATAAGGCTACTGGGCAAGCGTAGGGAGTTGAGCAAGCAGATAGGCAAGGTTAAGGAGCAGTCCGGTCAGAGTGCTCTCCAACTCGATAGATACAAGGAAGTACTACAAAACCGCGCCGAGCTAGCAAAGATCTACGGCACGACCCCACAGATGGTGCAAGAATTATACGAGCTGATCCACGAAGATTCGGTACAGGCACAATCACACCCTAAAGAAGCAGATCTAGATGAAGATTGAGGAGACATCCATCACCCTTAGTAAGATGAGGTTTTATGCCTACCACGGAGTATTGCCACAAGAGCAGACCGTGGGAAACCAATATGAGATGACACTTACACTCTACTTCGATGCTGGTCAAGCGATGCTAAGTGATCGACTGACCGACACGATTAACTATGCAGAAGTTTATGGGCTCATCTCAAAGGTGATGGCACAGCGTGGCATCCAGCTTCTCGAAAAGGTGGTGGGCAATGTACTTGAAATGCTTAGGCAACACTTTCCTCAACTCAATGGAGCCACCTGCCAGCTCACTAAGATCACACCTCCGATAGAGGGTTTTGATGGAGCAGGCGTTAGCTTCTCCGCCGCTGCTTCTTGGTAACCCTAGGTAGGGTAACAATCTATTTTCAAAAAAACATTCGTCAGATAATCAAGAGCGGACACTTCTAAGGAAAAATGACTTCACCAAGACACCTTTACCGA